>DATLFM010000090.1 GCA_035541015.1 Candidatus Thermoplasmatota archaeon | reverse complement strand
CCCGCGTTCCCGGAAATGACATTTCCTTCAATGCGGTTGGGCGTAGGTTCCACCGAACCCACGTCGTAAAAGTACACGCCTACGCCGCTGTTGTTGGCGATCGTGTTGTTGCGAATGAAGATGCGGTCGCTGTCCCGGGTTACGACTGTGATTCCATTGAAGTCGTTATTCATGATTTGATTTCCTCGCACTAGGACGTCGGCTGCCGAAATCACTAGTGCATCGTCGCCTCTGTTCGATCGAACGACCGAGTCGATTACCGTGATGTTCGAGGAAGAAAAGGCCTGAATCCCACCATCCCCATTGTTTTCGACGAGAACGCCTTCCACGCGGATATTGCTCGCTTCCCGGATGAGAATACCGACGTTCATATTCCGGATCCAAACATCGCGAATGAGGAGATGTTTTGTTGTAAATCGGACGTCAATGCCATGTAATCCAGGCCGTCGGCCAATGTCCAGTCTCTCAATCACATAGGGATCGGAGGCCGTGCCGCAGCCACGAACAACCCCCACCACGGGATTACCTCGACACGGAGCGAGTTCGAGACTGAATGGTGTCCCACTGTCGCGATCAATTATGATCCCCACAAATGGCACGTAGGGCCGGGACGCGGCGTCACTGATTACCGCGAAAGAAGGAAGAACAACGATAAGGGCAACTAGGCCCTGCGGGAATGGTCGCATTCACCTTCGCGACGTCGTCGGACCGAATATTCCTTCTCGTCGGCTCGTCTCTGTAACCGGCGCGCGTGAAATGGAACGGCGGCGCGGGAAGATGCCCGCGGGCCTCTCTCCTGCTCCGTGCGCCCTTCACGCAAACGACGGATCGAAATTCTTGCCGTCGGTTTCGGGGCGGGGGGCGGCCTCTTCGAGGAAGATCTCGCTGATGGTGGGAAGCGGGATCATGCGGACGCCTTCCTTGTCCTCGAGCATGAGGTGCTCGAGGCTGCCGAGGTACTGGACGCCCGAGTAGGTGCCCTTGTCCGTGACGCACGTGAGGACGCCGTCGACGACGTACCGGCGCTCGACGCGGATGATGTCGCCGAGGTAGATCGACGCGGGCGAGGGGATCGCGTTCGCCTGTGGCTCGGCGGCCGTCTTCTTGGCCGGGGGCTTCCTCTTGGCGGGCATCGGCTCCTGTTTCGGCGCGCAAGCAGCATATAAGGCCCGCTCAGGGCTTCTCGCCTGAATCAGGCCTCGCCCTTCCTGCTCCCGGAAGCCCTGGGGACCTTGGGTATCCGGGAAACGGTTTAAGGGAGTGGAACCTTCGCGCCTCGATGGCCATCCTTCCCGAAAGCCCCCTTTCCATGCTCGCGCTGGGGGTGATCGTTGTCGGGATCGCGTTGACGGCGTGGCGCCGGTTCCCGTGGACGTACTCGTTTGCGGCCATCATCCTCGTCGTGTTCGTGCTGCAGATCCTGGCCGGGCCCCTGCGGGAGTTGTGCACCTACTGGGGCGCCATGGTCGGCGGCCGGCCCATCGTCCACGACTGCATCACCTTCGAGCTTGGCTTCCGCTCGCCCGCTTTCCTGTCCGCCCAGCAATGGTGGTCCCCCCTCTCGGCAACCTTCGTGCACGGCGGCCTGCTGCATCTCATTGGAAACCTGATTTTCCTCTACATCTTCGGCTCGCGCCTCGAGGACCGCATCGGTCCCACCCGGTTCGCGGCCGTCTTTCTGCTGGCCGGCGCCGCCGGCGCGCTTGCGACGATCCCCGTCGTGGAGCTTGGCGTGAGCCCGACGCTCACGCTCCTTGCCGACATCCTGCCGACCGTGGGCGCCTCGGGGGCCATCTTCGGCCTCATCGGCGTCACGATCTTCCTCTTCCCGCGCGAGATGGTCCCCGTGCCCGTGCCGCTTGGCTTCATCGCGATCTTCGTGAACATGCCCGCCTACCTCGCGGGCGCGGCGTACCTCGGGTTCGAGGTGCTGCGCCTGTTCATGAACACGAACGTCGCCTGGTGGGGCCACCTCGGCGGATTCCTCCTGGGCGCCGCCATGGTGCCCTACCTGCGGGCGCGCCTTGTCCCCGCGTTCCGCCAGCGTCGCCCCGTGGACGTCGAGCGGCTGCGCCCGCTTGCCGCCTCGCACCAGGCGCACGAGGTCCTCGCCCAGGTCGAGCTTCTCAACCAGCCGCGCACGCGCGACGACCGCGAGTTCCAGGAAGCGTGGCTGGAGCGGTTCTTCGGGATGGCCCAATGCCCCGCCTGCGGGCAGAAGGATCTTGCCCTGCGCGGATCGAGCGCGGAGAGCGCGTGCGGGTATCGCGTCGAGTTCCGCTGACCGCTACCGCGACATCCGCCGCTGCATCTCGGCCGGGAAGTCCGGAAAGTAGCGCTGCACGTCGCTCACGTCGAAGGCTCGCAGGATGGACTCCTTGGGCTCGCGCGCGAGAAGGAACCGGAACGTCTCCTCGAGGAGGACCTCCGGCGGCTGCGAGAGCCCGCCCAGGCGCTGGCGGTCCGGCTTCGACAGCGTGACCTTGTGCTTGGTCCGGCTCGTGCCCTCGACGACCATCACGTCGGCCTTCCACCCGTCGATCGTCTCCTTGAGCCACACTTGGATCTCCGCGCGCACGCCTACGCCCCCCGGGAAGGCGGCACGCGCCAGTCGAGCCCCGGCGTGCGAAAGCCGATCTTGGGCACGATCAAGCCCGCGCGCTTGTGCTGGCTTTGCTCCACCATGCGGTGCACCTTGTCCACCTTTGCCGCCGACAATCCGGTCCGCGCGCGCGCCTGCTCCCGCGAGAGCCCGTCCTCGATGCACGCGAGGACGGCGTCGAGCTCGGCGTAGCGGATTCCCATCTCCTTCTCGTCGGTCTGCCCGGCCCACAATCCGGCCGTGGGCGGCTTCGCGAGGACCGGCTTTGGAAGGTCCATCGCGCGCGCGAGCCCGCGCACCTGCGTCTTGTAGAGATCGCCGATGGGATGCAGGTCGCCCGCGCCGTCGCCGAACTTCGTGAAGTAACCCGTGAGGATCTCGCTCTTGTTGCCCGTGCCGGCGACGACAAACGAGAGAGCGTTTGCGTGCTGGTAGAGAAGCAGCATCCGGGCGCGCGCCTTGAGGTTCGCCCGCGCGCGGTCGTTCAAGCGGTGCCCGCAGGCCTCGCGAGCGGCGGCGAGCACGCCCTCGATGGAGACGCTCTCGGACCGGATGCCCAGGCGATCGACCACGAGCCGCGCGTCGCGCGCGTCGCGCGGATGCGAATCGGCCGCCGGAAGGAGAAGCCCGAGCACGCGCCGCGGGCCGACGGCCTCGGCGCACAAGGCGGCCACGAGCGCCGAGTCGATGCCGCCCGACACGCCAAGAACGATTCCCTTCGCCCGGGCCTCCCGCAGGCGGCCGGCCACGAACGAGACGATCGTGCGCCGCGCCTCGGCCGCGTCGAAGTCGGAAGGCGCCGGCGCGCGGGGCATCGGGAAAGTTCATCCCGGGGACCCTTCATGTACCTGCCGATGGGCTCGTTCCGCGCCGCCCTCCACCAGTTCGCGCCCGCCATCGCGGACAAGAAGGCGAACCTCGCCGCCTTCGAGCGCGCGGTCCGCCGGACGCGGGCCGACCTCCACGTCTTCCCCGAGCTCTCGCTCACGGGCTACTTCGCGCGCGACCTCCTGCGCACGCTTGCCGAGCCTCTCGACGGTCCGTCCGTGCAACGGGTCCGAGCGATCGCGCGGCGATCCGGCGCGCACGTCCTCTTCGGCATGCCGCGCGCCTCGGAGATCCGCGGCGTCGTCCACAACGCGGCCGTGCTCGTGGCGCCCGACGGAGAGACGTGGCACTACGACAAGATCCACCTCCCGACGTTCAGCGTCTTCGAGGAGGGCCTGTACTTCGGCCCGGGCCGCGAAACCGTTGTGGCCAAGACCGGTCTCGGGCGGCTGGGCCTTTGCATCTGCTACGACCTCTTCTTCCCGGAGGTCACAAAGACGCTCGCGCTCTCCGGCGCCGACGTGCTCGCGTGCATCTCCGCCTCGCCCAACATCTCGCGCCGCTACTTCGAGGCGGTGCTCCCCGCCCGCGCCGTCGAGACGACCTCGTGGCTTCTCTTCTGCAACATCGCCGGCATGCAGGACCAGGTCGACTTCTGGGGCGGCTCGCGCGTGCACGGGCCCCGCGGCGACGAGCGCGCGAAGGCGCCGTTGTTCGAAGCGGCCGACGTGACCGAGACGGTCGACCTTGCCGAGCTCGACGTCGCGCGCAACCGGCGTCCGGTCCTTCGGGACACCCGGCGCGACCTCTTCGGATCGCTGCCGGCGCCCTCGTCGCTTCCCAAGCGCGCGGCGCGGCGGTCGCGCGCGCGGCGGGCGCGGTAGCGAGCCGTCGCCGGGGGGGTTTACTGCGCAATTGCGCAGTAAAATGGATCGCGCCGCTTAAGCCACCGCGCGCCGTCTGCGGCTCGTGCGCGTGGCGGCCCTTTTCTCGGGAGGCAAGGACTCCACGTTTGCCGTCCACCTCGCGCAGCAGTGGGGCTTCGAGGTCACGCACCTCGTCACGCTGCTGCCGCGGAATCCCGAGAGCCACATGTTCCACGTTCCAAACCTCCGCTGGACGCCGCTTCTGGCAGAAGCCATGGACATCGAGCACGTGATGGCAAAGTCGTCCGGCGAGAAGGAGCGCGAGCTCTCCGACCTCCACCGCGCCCTTTCGGGCCTTCGCATCCGCGGCGTGGTCTCGGGCGCCGTGGCAAGCGAGTACCAGCGCACGCGCGTGGAGCGCGTCTGCCACGAGCTTCGCGTCCATTCCTACGCGCCGCTGTGGCACAAGGACGGCTCGCGTCTCGTGCGGGAGCTCATCGACGCGGGCGTGGACGCGCGCGTCGTGGCGTGCGCGGCAGAAGGGCTCGACGCGTCGTGGCTGGGCCGGAGGCTCGATCCGCAGGCGCTTTTGGACCTCGAACGGTTGAACCGCGAGAAGGGCGTCCACGTGTCGGGCGAGGGCGGCGAGTACGAGTCCATCGTGCTCGACGCGCCGTGGTTCCAAAAGCGCTTGGAGATCGTCGCTTCGCGGCCGGAGTGGCAGCGGGACTCGGGCACGCTTGTGATCCAGCAGGCCGAGCTTGCGGCCAAGTAGGCCGCGGGGCGGCAGGTTCAAATCGGCCGACGGCGTGGCGACCGCCATGAGCCCGCAGCCGGTCCTTGTCGTCGGCTCCATCGGCCTCGACGACGTCGAGACGCCCTTTGGCAAGGCGCAGGGCGTGCTTGGCGGAAGCGCCGTGTACGCAAGCGCCGCAGCCTCGTTGTTCGCGCCCGTCCGCTTCGTCGGCGTCTGCGGCGAGGACCTTCCGGCCGACGCGTTCGAGTTCCTGCGCGCGCGCGGCGTCGACCTGTCGGGTCTCGAGCGCGTGGCCGGGGGCAAGACGTTCCGGTGGGCCGGCCGGTACCACTTCGACATGAACGCGCGCGACACGCTGCTTACGGAGCTCAACACGCTTGCCACGTTCGACCCGAAGGTTCCCCCCGCGTGGCGGCAGACGCCCTTCGTGTTCCTCGGCAACCTCCTTCCCTCGATCCAGGGGAAGGTGCTCGACCAGCTGCCGTCGCGGCCCGTCCTTGCCGTCCTCGACACGATGAACTACTGGATCGAGAACGCGCCCTCCGACCTCGCGTCCGTGCTGAAGCGCGTGGACGTGCTCGTCGTGAACGACTCGGAGGCGCGAGAGCTCGCGCGCACGCCCAACCTCGTGAAGGCCGCCGCGGCCATCCGTCGCATGGGCCCCTCGTCCGTGGTCGTGAAGAAGGGCGAGCACGGCGCGCTCCTGTTCACGGACGGGCGCGTGTTCGCGGCCCCCGCCCTGCCCCTGGAGGAGGTGTTCGACCCCACCGGCGCGGGCGACGCCTTCGCGGGCGGCTTCGTGGGAAGCCTCGCCGCCGAGGGCCGCGTGGACGAGCCGTCGCTGCGCCGGGCGGTGATCGCCGGAAGCGCGGTGGCGAGCTTCTGCGTGGAGCGGTTCAGCGTGGAGGGACTCCGAGACCGCTCGCCCAAGGAGATCGAGGCGCGCATCGCGCAGTTCCGCGAGCTTGCGCACTGGAGCTAGGCTCACCTCATGCAGTTGCCGCCGCCCTCGCGGCCGATGCTCTTGACGACATGGAGAAGGTTTCCGGGCTGCGAAGGGTCGATGTGGCGAGGATCGGGATCGATGCCGCCCCAGTTCAGCGGCCAGAGCGCGACCTTCTTCTTGCATCCGGCCTCGGGATCGTGCTCGATCGGATGGGCGACCGCAACGTCGGCCAGAAGCAGAACAAGCCCAGCGACAAGGAACGCGCGCACGGGCTGCGAGCCGGGTTTCCGGAGGATAAGGTTTTCCCCATAACGGCGGAACCGTTCACGAGGCGCCGACGATTCTCGCTGCGGCCTTCTCGGCGGCCTTGATCACGCCTTCGGGCTTAAGCGTCGCGAACTTTCGGTCCCGCATGACGACTGCGCCGCCGATCACGACCGTGCGCACGTCCGTCGAGCGCGCGGCGTAGACGACTTGGCTTACGGGATCGTGCAGGGGGCGCATGCGCGGCGACGACGGGTCGAGCACGACAAGATCGGCAAGCTTGCCCGGCTCGATGGAGCCGGCTTGAAGGCCAAGGGCCTTTGCGCCGTGACGCGTGGCAAGGTCGAAGGCCGTCTGCGCGGGCAGCACGGTGGGGTCCCAACGATGCTGCTTGTGCAGAAGCGCCGCGAGCTTCATCGTCTCGAACATGTCGAGCGTGTTGTTGCTGGCCGGGCCATCGGTGCCAAGCGCGACGGACGCGCCCTCGGCCAGAAGCTCGGGAACGGGCGCGACGCCCCCCGTGGCGAGCTTGAGGTTGCTCACGGGGCAGTGCGCGACGGCGGCGCCCGAGGCGGCGATCGTCCGAACCTCCTCCTTCGTGACGTAGCCGCAATGGGCAAGCACCGTCTTGGGGCCCAGGCATCCGGCCTTCTCGAGCAGCGCGACCGGGCGAGCGCCGTGCCGGCGCTCGACGTCGTAGACCTCCGTGCGCGTCTCGGCGCAGTGGACATGGAGCGGGGCCTCGTGCTCGCGCGCGAGCTCGGCCACGCGCGCAAGCGTGGGCGGCGCGCAGGTGTACGTTGCGTGCGGCGCCACGGCGGGGGTCACGAGGGGATCGCCCTTCCAGCGCGCGAGGAACGCGCGCGCGAGCGAGGGCATCTCGTCGGGCTTGGCCTCGGGCGTGGGAAAATCGAGGAACGGGAAGCCCACCACGGCGCGGACGTTTGCGTCGCGGGCGGATTGGGCGATCTCGTTCGTGAAGAAGTACATGTCGTTGAACGCCGTCGTGCCGCCGGCGATCATCTCGAGCATCGCAAGGTCCGTGCCGGCGCGCACGTCGGCGGCCGCAAGCTTGGCCTCGGCGGGCCAGATGCGCGTCTCGAGCCACTCCTTGAGGGCGAGGTCGTCGGCGTAGCCTCGAAGGAGCGCCATGGCGGCGTGGGTGTGCGCGTTGACGAGGCCGGGGAGCACGAGCATGCCCTTGGCGTCGATCGTGGTCTTGGCCTTGAGGGAGGGCTTGGCCTTGCCGACGGAGACGATCCGGTCGCCCTCGACGAGCACGTCGGCGTTCCCGAGCACGCGGCGCTCGTCGTCCTGGGTGAGGACCGTGCCGCCCTTGAGAAGGAGCGTGGACAACGGAGACGGAACCGGCGGAGGTCGCTTGAAGGTTGCTTATCGCGCGGCTGCCGGCGCGCGCGCCTTCTCGACCTTCGTGGCGAGCACGATGGGCTCCTTCACGCTCGATTCGAGGCGTCCCAGGATGCGCACGGCCGTGCCCTTCAGGTGCGCCATGTCGTCCTGCGTGACGACCGTGGCAAGATGCCCCTGCTCCTGGACGCGCAGGAAGTAGCGGCCGTTCTTCTCGGCCGCGTCGAGCACGACGCCTCCCACCTCGACGTCGCCTTGGGGCTTGCCCGCGAGGTCGGCGATGGCGTACTTGCGCGTGAAGGGCTCCGCCGCGTCCCAGAGCTTCTTGAACTCGGACGCAAGGCGCGCGAGCATGGGCTTGTCCACGGTCCAGACCGCAAGGGTGCGGGGGTGCACGTGGCTTGCAAACACGAGCGCGGCTTCGCGGCCGACGGCGAAGTTGACGTCGACGTTCTCGGCGACGCGCACGTTGGCGGCGCGGAGGATCTCGGGCGGGGGCTCGACGCCGCGCGGCAGGATCACGCGCGCGCCGCGGGGGACGGTGAGGCCCTCGATGCGGGTGGCGACGATGCGCGGTTGCTGTCCTTCCTGAAGCACTTCGGAGAGGCTCCACATGTTCGTGAGCTTGGACTCCTCCCGGTTCCGGATTCGGCGCATGCCGACCTCCATGGCCAGGAAGGTCCCCACCACGCCGAGGGCAAAGCCTAGCGCGACTGGAACGAGATCGATCATCCCATCACCCGCTGCTTCCGGTAGGCCGGCCCCCGGCAAAAAGGATGCCTGGAACCGGCGATTCCCTCAAACGAGCACTTTCGCGTGTCCGCACACGGGACAGCGCGCCTTGACCGGGCGCCGCGCGGAAAGGGTGAGGGACGTCCCGCACTTCCCGCACTTGCCCAAGGTCCGCTTCCCCGCGTCCAGCGAGCGAAGGATGGGGCCCGCAAGCGGAAGCTGTTCCATGCGGAGCGGTCGCCCGGCGACCGCGACGCGCGGACGCGCGGCCGGAGCGCCTGTCGCCACGGCGCGGAGCGCTTCGCGCCTGGGGGTGTTCCGGGCCGGGCGAAGGAGGACGGCGGCGAGCGCGCCTATGGCCAAGACCGCGGCAAGGCCGGCGCCGACGGTGAATCCGCCGAACCACCCGCCGACGACGATCGCCGAGACGGCGCACAGCGAGAACGAGAGATCGCGAAGGCTCACGTGCATCCCAAACGATCAAGGATTCGCGAATGGAAATAATTTTGGAAACGCGCCGCGAGCAGGCGACCGGGCTTCACCCGCTCCAGCGGAAGCTTCGGCTGGCGCCCCTTCCGGCTTGATATGGCCGGCCGGCCATCCGGGGATGGGAGCGGGACCGTCGTTTCGGTGCCGTCCTGAATCACCCCCCGGGCGGGCCCACCTTCTTCCCGCCCGAACCTGCTGCCCGATCCGCCGAAAACGCTTTCGTCGGCCGGCGTGTCCCCCCTTTCGTGCGCGTCCTGCTCCTCCTCTCCGGCGGCTTCGACAGCCCCGTCGCCGCGCGCCTGCTCCAACGAGACGGCCACGAGGTCGAAGCGCTGCACTTCTCGCTCGAGCCCTTCACGGACGGGCGTCCGACGGAGAAGTGCATCCGGCTCGCGGGCCTGCTTGGCTTGCGGCGCCTGCGCGTCGTGGACGCAGGCGAGCTCTTCGCCGACATCGCGCGCGAGGGCAAGCGGCGATACTACTTCGTCCTCTCGAAGGTCTTCATGCTCAAGACGGCCGAGGCGTTGGCCCGCCGGGAGGGCTTCGATGCCCTGGCCACCGGCGAAAGCCTGGGCCAAGTGTCGAGCCAGACGCTGCCGCATCTTTCCTTCCTGGC
>DATLFM010000089.1 GCA_035541015.1 Candidatus Thermoplasmatota archaeon | reverse complement strand
GTCGGGCTGCCGGTGGCGTTGTGCGTGACCACGAGCGCGCCCGACCGCTCGCCCGATTGGGCCGGGCGGAACGAGACGTGGATCGGGCACGACTGCTGCGGCGCCACGGGCGCCCCGCAGCCGTTGGAGACCGGGAACTCGCTTTCAGCAAGGGCGAACCGCACGACGAGGGCGGCCGTGCCGCGGTTCACGACGCGGAGGGTCATCGGCGAGCTCGTCCCGCCGACGACCTGCTCGCCAAACGCGAGCGTGGAAGGCGAGAACTCGGCCAGGGGCGCGAGTCCACCGTCGCCACCGGCTCCCTCGTCCCCGTCGCCGTTGGCGCCGTCGTCGGTCCCCCCGTCACCGTCAGTCCCGTCGTTGCCGCTTGTTCCGTCGTCGCCGCTTCCGTCGTCCTCGCCGCCGCCGTCGCCCGTGCCATCGCCCTCGTCGCCGTCCTCGCCGTCCCCGCCCGTGGGCGGCTCGTCGTCGTCGAGGATGGTGAGCGTCGCGGTCGACGGCGTGCCCAGCGTGGCGGGCTGCTGGCCGGCCGTGTCGCGAGGATTGGAAAGAGCCAAGACGACCGTACGATCGGCGTTGTCTGCGTCATCGTCGACGATGGTCAGCACGATCGCGAGCGTTCCGCCTCCCGCCGGAAAGGCGAGCGTGCCGCTCGACGGCGAGAAATGCGTGCCGGCCATCGCCGTTCCGCCCGTTGCGGACCAGTCCACGGAGCCGGGCGCGCACGTATTGTCGCCCGTGTAGGTCACGGAGATTTCGGCCGACCCTGCCGATTCGAGGACCTCGAAGGTTGCCGCGGTGAGTTGGAACGTATGTTGCCCGTGCGCGCACGCAGTTGCCGTCGGCGCGACAAGCGCAAGGCCGCCTGCCGAAAGGGCAAGGGCGACGACGATCGCGCGCGTACGCGAGTGGAAGGTCGTGCGCGTCATGAGGGGCCCAAGCGGTTCCATGCTCAATGAAGCTTGCTGCGGCCCGCGACGATTGCGACAACGGCGATCGCAAGGCCCGCAAGGATCGACTCGAACCCAGGTGTTGCTCCACGGTCCGGGCTGTCTCCATCGTCGACCGCCGACACTCCAACGCCGTGGAGGGCGATGGAGAGGTAGTGCGTTCCATCGTCGTAGATCCAATGGGCCGAGCGCTCGCCGGCCGCGACGGGCGAGAATCGGAAGTTGAGCAAACAGGCGGATCCCGGAGGCACGGCGGCGCACTCATGGGAAAGACGCCATTCGGGCCCGAGTTGCGGCTCCGGCAGGGAGAGCGTCGAAGGGCCCCCGTTGCCAAGCGTGGACGACCTTGGAGCGCTCACCCGTCCCACCCTCACCTCGCCGAACCGAAGGACATCTGGGTCCACGCTTGCCGCGGGAGCCGCTTCCCGCCGGTTCGCTTGCTCTTCGCCGACGATCCGGACCCAGGCGCTCGAAGGCGGCCAAAGCTCGGGCGGGTTCTGCGGGCACCTCGTGGCCCCGTCCTCGTTGCGGGCGTTGGAGAGCTCGAACTCGAACGTGCGATTGCCGCCCGTCGGCGGACCGGGGAGCAACGGCACGCGCACGACGTGAATGCTCTCGTTTGGCGCAAAGCGGAGCGTACCGGAGGTGGATTCGTAATCCTCCGACGCCCGGGCCAAACCGTCCCGGGTCGCGTAGTCCACCAACGAAACTTTCTGCGTCGGGCTGCCCCCGTGCTTGATCTCCAATCGCGCGTGTCCGTCGCTTCGGTTCGCAAGGACGTAGGCCGATTGGAGGCGGAATCCATGATGGGACGGCGGGCAGGGCGCAGACGGCGGCGTCGGCTGCGCCTGAAGGCTGCCGTGAGCTTGCTCTCCCAATGGCGTCGCGCCCAGCGTGAAAATCGCCAGCACCCCAAGCAGCCACGGGTACCGACGCCCTTGCGCCATCGGGCCTCACACGATGTGTTCGGCCACGTCCTGCAATTCGCGGTCGCAGTAGTGGCAGCGAAGGCGGGGCGGGTCCGTCGCGGCAACCGAGAATTGGGGCGCAACGGGCTCCTGCTGGTTCGTGATGCAGTTCGGGTTGCCGCATCGCACGATGCCCGTGACGTTCTGCGGGATGCGGACGTTGTGCTTCTCGGCCACGTTGTACTCGCGGATGATGTTGATCGTGGCCTTGGGCGCGATGAGCGCGATCTTGTCCACCTCGCGCGGATCGAGCTCGCGGTCCTCCACCTTGACGATGTCCTTCTTGCCGCCCTTCTTGCTCGGCACGTTGAGGGCGGCGGTGATGGAGCTTCGCGTCTCGGGCTTGGGGAGCTTGAGGATGCGCAGGACCTTGAGCGCCATGCCCGGGTTGATGTGGTCGATGACCGTGCCGTTGCGGATGGGCGTGACCTTGAGCTCCTTCATGCGACCTCGACCCCCATGAGCAAGGAGAGAAGCGCCATGCGGACGGGCACGCCGTAGAACGCCTGTTCGAAGTACTTCGCGTGGCTTGTCACGTCCACCTCGGGCGCGATCTCGCCGACGCGGGGAAGCGGGTGAAGGACGATCGTCCCCTTCTTGGCCTTGGCAAGAAGCTCGGCGTCGATGCGGTAGGTCCCGGCGACCTTGTTGTATTCCTCGGGATCGGGGAACCGCTCGCGCTGGATGCGCGTCACGTACACGACGTCGAGGCCGCCGACCACCTTCTCCAGGCTCGACTCGGTCGTGAACCTCGCGTTCATCTCGCGCAGGCTCTCGAGCGCGTCCTTGGGCATCTGCAGCGTGGGCGGGGCCACGAAGACCATCTCGGCGCCGAAGCGGGACAGGGCGTGCGCCAGGCTGTGCACCGTGCGGCCGTACTTGAGGTCGCCCACGATCCCCACGCGCTGCTTCTCGATGGGCCCCTTCTCGCGGCGGATCGTGAAGAGATCGAGCAGGGTCTGGGTGGGGTGCTGGCCGGCGCCGTCGCCGCCGTTTACGACCGGCACGCGGCTGTACTTGCTGGCCAGCCGCGCGGCGCCCTCGTGCTGGTGGCGCAGCACGATGGCGTCGACGTACTGGCTTGCCACGCGCACGGTGTCGGCAAGCGTTTCGCCCTTGGAGACGCTGGAGACCCCCGGCTCGGCAAAGCCCAGGGAGGTCCCGCCCAGGCGCGCCATGGCCGCCTCGAAGGAAAGGCGCGTGCGCGTGGAGGGCTCGAAGAAAAGAGCGCCCAGGACGCGGCCTTGCGCGGCGCGCGTCGGCTTCTCGCCGCGCGCAAAGGGCAGCATGCGCTCGGCCTCGTCGAGCACGCGGACGATCTCCTCGACGGAAAGGTCTCCCGCATGCACGACGTGCCGCCCGGCAAGGCCTCCGGCCTTCATGGGTCCGGCAAACGCTCCGCCCGCTAAAGCCTTTCGCGGCGCGTCCGCAGGAGGACGCCGGCGGCAAGGGCCGCCGCGGCAAGCGCGCCGCCGGGCGCGGGCAGGCCCTCGAAGGGACCGCCCCGGGCGGCCACGCGGAAGGCAGCCTCCTCGCCGTGGGCAAGCTCGCCCGCCGTGACGTTCACCTGCACGGCGTAGTAGCCCGCCGCCGCCTGGAACGGGATCGTCACGATGCGCTCCTGGCCCTCGTCGAGCGCCACGTCTTCGCGGTGCGCGGCGCCGGCCAGGCCGGACACGAGGACGACGGCGCTCAAGGCGAGCCCGTCGTCGCGCTCGAGATCGAGGTTGTTGTTGTGGTTGCGCACGGTGACGCGAAGCTCGGAGGGCTCGTCCGCGCGCGCCTCCGGCGGCTGCACCAGCACGGAGAAGCCCCGGACGGCCGTGGCAAGACCATAGAAGCGATCCTGCGCGTCGAACAGCAGGGCCGCGACGCGGTAGCTCGTCCCGCCCATGGCCCGAATCGAAGGCGCCGGCACCGACGCCGTGCGGCCCGCGGACCCCGGGAGGAACCCGGTCGGCGAGAATTCGGCGTTGGCCGCGACCTCGCCCGTCCGGTCGAGCACGTAGAGCGTGCCGCGCTTGCTCGCGGAAAGCGGGCTCGGGTTCGGGTCGCGCACGGTGAACTGGACGGTGTCGACCTGCGAGACGGGCTGGCCCGCAACCCCGCGCGGCACGAATTGGATGGCGGCCACGCGCACCGGATGATCCGACGCGGGAACGGCGACCGTGACGCCCCCGGCGGCGCGGCCCTCGCCGACGAGGTGCGCCTCGAGGACGAGAAGCCCGCTTGCGTTTTGCCCCAGCGCCGTCGCGGGAGCGAAGGAGACCGTCGTTGCCCCGCTTGCGTCGAGCGCGCCGCGGTGCACGAGCGTGCGGCGGGGCCCTTCGAACGCGGCGATCTCCACCTGCGCGCCGGCCGCGCCCGGGAACGAAACGGCCACGGGCAGGGGCTCGCGCGGGGAGACCGTCGCGCTTGCCACGGCCGTGCGGTTGCCCGGGCCGACGTCGGCCAAGCCAGGAAGGATCGATTCGGGCAGCGCGTGCGCAAGGACGCCAAGCGATCCGGGCAAGAAGGAGAAGGAAAGCGTCGAGCGCCCCACGCGCTGCGGCAATCCGAGCGGATCGGCGGGTATCTCGAGGATCTCGGCCTCGATGGCGTGCGGGCCGGCAAAGAGCGCCGGGAAGTCCCGCCCGTTCTCGCCGTCGAGGTCGAATTCGGCTTGGAACTCGAACGCGGCAAGACGCGCCATCTTGGCCGGGATCTCGCCGCCGGCCACGGGGATGGACGCGCGCACGACGAGGTTTTGCGTGGGCGCGGGCGGCTGGCCGTCGGGACCCCGCACGACGATGCGCGCGGTGAGGTTGAGCCCCAGGAACACGCCGTCGGGCCCGTCGTGCACGCGGCCGGGCACGAAGTACGGGTTCTCGTACACGCCAAGGCCCCCCAGCGCCGGCGGCCCCAGCGAAGCCGCGTCGCGCGCCGGCTCGTCCTTCCAACGCTCGACTCCGTATGAGGACGCAAAGGAAAGGAGGTCGGCCGTGAGCCCCGATTGGGACTGCGCGCCGGGCAGCAGCGGAATGCCCGCCAACGCCAGGAACGCCAGGCCGCAAGCGGTGACGCGGGCAACCCGCATGGGCGTCGCAACGGCGGCAGGGTTTATAGGAATTCGCTCCGGTGTCGGCGCGTGGCGATTGCGATCACCGGCGCCGCCGGTTTCGTGGGACGGCACCTCGTTTGGCACCTTCTCGAGAAGGGCGAGGCCGTGCGGGGGCTCGTCCACGATCCCGCCGACGGCCAGACCTTGGAGGCGCTGGGCGCCGGCTGGAAGCAGGGAGACGTCCGAAAGCCGGAAACGCTTCGCGACTTCGTCCGGGGCGCCGACGCGGTCGTCAACCTCGTTGCGATCCTGCGCGAGGCGCCCGCGGAAGGCCAAACCTTCTCGGCCGTGAACGTGGAAGGCGCGCGCAACGTCGCGCGGACGTGCGCGCAGGAAGGCGTTCCGCGGCTCGTGCACGTCTCGGCGCTTGGCGTCGTGGCCAACCCCGCGTTCCCCTACGCCGACAGCAAGTGGCGAGGCGAGGACGCCGTGCGGAAGGAGTTCCCGGCGGCCACGATCCTGCGGCCAAGCCTCCTGGCCGGACGCGGTCATCCCGCCTTCGACGTGTGGGCCCGGCAGGTGCGCTCGCTGCCGCTTGTGCCCGTGCCCGGCGACGGCAACGTGAAGCTCCAGCCCCTGGACGTTCGCGACCTTTCGGAGTGCGTTCGCCTCGCCGCCACGCAGCCCGACTACGCCCGGCGCTCGATCGATCTGGGGGGCCCCGAACAGCTCACCTACGACCAGATCCTCGACGCCGTCATGCGGCGCCTCCGCCGCAAGCGCGCGAAGTTCCACCTTCCCCACTCGCTTGCCAACTTCGGCGCCGGCGCGATGGCCCTCCTGCAGCGCAAGCCCGACGTGACCTCCGGGGAGATCGACGAGCTCCTGCGCGCGGACCACGTCACCTCCACCATCAGCGTCGAGAAGCACTTTGGCTTCGCGCCGCGCACTCTCGACCAGGCGCTGGAGGCGATGTTCTGACGCGGCCGGCGGTCGCCTTCCGCGCCGCGTGCCCGTCCTGCAAGCAAACCGCGTCGTTCCTGCCCGTGCGAATCGAGAAAGCCGTCGTCACGCCGGAGGAGGCCCACCGCGGCGACCGTCCCGGCTTCGAGGGCTTCCGCTGCCTGTCCTGCCGCAAGCTTACGCGGGAGGTCGTCGACCTCGACGGCGTCCGGCACGGCTGGCGCGAGGGCGCGCCCGCCACGGTCGGGTAGGACGCAAGCATGAAAGCGCCGCGCGTCCCGTTCGCAATCGCCGCCGCCACGGTCCTGCTCGCGCTGCCGCTGGCCGGCTGCGCAGGAGTCTCCATGCAGGGCGTCGACACCGCTCCCAAGCAGATCGTGGTCGCTTCCTCGGCCTTCGAGGAGGGCGCCTCGATCCCGGCACGCTACACCTGCCAGGGCGACGACGTCTCGCCGCCGCTCTCGTTCCGCAACGTCCCGGGCGCCGCCCGCGCGCTTGCGCTTGTCATGGACGATCCCGACGCTCCCGGCGGGACGTTCACGCACTGGCTTGCCTGGAACATCCCCGCCACCAAGGCCGCCATCGCCGGCGACGAGGACCTCTCCCGCTTCGCGCGGCTGGGCGCAAACGACTTCGGAAAGATCGGCTACGGCGGGCCCTGCCCGCCCAGCGGAACGCACCGCTACGTGTTCAAGGTGTACGCGACGCGCGAGCTTCTGGACTTGCCCACCGGCGCATCGCGCGACGCGCTTCTGGAGGCGCTCGAAGGACGCGTGCTTGCGCGCGGCGAGCTCGTCGGAACGTACGCGAAGCGTTGACGCTACCGCGAGCCCCACGCGGAGTCCACGTCGAGGTCCTCGCCGCCCTTGCCCTGGCCCCGGCCCTTGCCCTTGCGGCTTGGCTTGCGGCCCTCCAACTCGTCGAGCATCGACGACAGGTCCTCGATCTTCTTCTCCAAACGACGGCCTCCGACCGCGACGGCCACCTCGCCCTGCGTGCGCTCCACGAGGGCGCGGGCGACATCCTGCTTGCGCCGGACGTCGGCGACCGCCGCCGGATGATCGAATTGGACGAGCGTGCTGAAGAGCTCTTCCATTTGGCGCAGCACGCGCTGCGCCCCCGCGTCGTCGCCCCGCCGGATCCGGTCCAGGCATGCGCGCCGCAGCTCCCCGATCGCGTCGCCCATGCCAAGGAGGTACGCCTCGGGGGTCACCGGAAGTTCCGACGGGTCGGGAAGCGGCCGCTTTTCGAGAAGCGCCCGCACGAGCACGGCCTCGGCGAGTTCCTCCTGCATCTCCCCCACAAACCGCATGGCCTCGACCTCCGGGTGCCGGGCCAACTGGCGTCCGAGGACGCGGGCGCGGCGCAGCGTGGCGTCCAGAAGCGGGCTTGGATCCTCGCCGCGGTGGATTCGCTTGATGGCAAGCTTCGCGTCGCGCTGCACCTCCCGGCACGCCGCCAACGCGCGTTCGCGTTGCCGGTCCTTCTCGTCGAGGCTCCGCCGGAGCTTGCGCGCGACCGCGTCGAGCGATGGCATCGGCGCGAAAGCCGCGCTTCGCGGCAAATACTTACGCTTGCGGCGCGCATGCCGCCCCCCATGGCCCGCGTGCTCGTGACCGACCCCATCCACGACTCCGGCGTGCAGCTCCTCCGCAAGGAGCACGAGGTCGTGGTCGAGGAGCTCGACGCCGTGGCGCTGCCGCGCGCCATGGCCGGCTACGAGGCGCTCGTCGTGCGTTCGCGCACGAAGGTCACGCGCGAGGTGCTCTCCGCCGGCGGGAGGCTCAAGGTCGTCGGCCGCGCGGGCGTGGGCGTCGACAACGTCGACACGGCCGCCGCCAAGGAGCTAGGCATCGCCATCGTCAACGCGCCGACGGCCGCCACAAACGCGGTGGCCGAGCTTGCCGTCGGCCACGCGCTTGCGCTTGCGCGCGGCATCGCGCGCCTGGACGGCGCGATGCGGCAGGGGCGCTGGGAGAAGAAGGGCTCGGAGGGATGGGAGCTCGCCGGGAAGACCCTGGGCCTCGTCGGCGTGGGACGCATCGGCTCGCGCGTGGCCGAGCTTGCGCGCGCGTTTGGCATGCGCGCGCTTGCCTACGACCCGTACGTGTCGGCCGACGCCGCGCGGCGCATGAACGTCGAGAAGGTCGACTCGCTCGAACGTCTCCTCGAGGACGCGGACGTCGTCTCCGTGCACGTTTCCCTCACGCCCGAGACAAAGGGCCTCCTCGACGGCAAGCGCATCGCGCTCATGAAGCGCACGGCCATCCTGCTCAACCTCTCGCGCGGCGGCGTCGTGGACGAGCCCGCGCTTGCGATGGCGCTGGAGTCGGGCGCCATCGCCGGCGCGGGGCTCGACGTCTTCTCGACCGAGCCGCTTGCGCCCGATTCCCCGCTTGCGCGCCTGCCCAACGTCATCCTCACCCCGCACGTTGGCGCAAACTCGCGCGAGGCGCAGGCCGCCGCGGGGCGCATCGTGGCCGAGCAGGTGTTGAAGGTCCTGCGCGGCGAGACGGCGGACTTCCGCGTCGTCTGAGGACGTATACATTCGTATACGTACGTATACATCGACGTGCTTCACGCAAGCGAGCGTTTCTTGCGCGCCGGCGGCAGCCCCGTGTCGCCGCCGACGGCCTCGTCGATGGCGCGAAGGAGCGCGTCGAGACCTTTCTTTTCGACCGCGCTCACGGCGACGCGCCCGCTGCCGGTCGCCTTGACGTCGGCTTTCGTCTCGGCCTCGATGACGGGCACGGCAAGCTCGCGCTTGACCTCCGCGAGGAGCGCGAGCTGGCGCTCGATCGGGTAGCCGCAGTGCTCGCTTGGGTCGAGGAGGAAGACGAGCACGTCGGCGAGGTGGCGAAGCGCGAGCACGGCTTGGCGCTCGATGTCGTTTCGCTCCTCGAGGGGGCGGTCGAGGAGGCCGGGCGTGTCGACGATCTGGTACGCGATGCGTCGGTGGGTGAAGTGGCCCACGACGATGCCCTTGGTCGTGAAGGGGTAGGGCGCGATCTCGGGCTCGGCGGTGCTGATGGCCGCCACGAGGCTCGACTTGCCCACGTTCGGGTAGCCGGCCACGACGACCGTGGGCGTCTCGGGGTCGATCGTGGGAAGCTTGCGGAGCGCGTGCCGCACCTCGTTCAAGTATTCGAGGTCGCCGCGCACCTGCTTCACCACGCTTGCCATTCGCCCGTGCGCGGAGAGACGGACGCGCCCGAGATCGGAAAGGGACGCGGCCTTGAGGCGCCGAAGCTCGGTCTTCTGCACGCGCTCGGTCTGCTCGCGGGCCCAGCGCAGCGCGCCGAGCGATTTTCGCGCGCGGTCGACGTCGAGGAGAAGCGCGGCGAGGTCGCGGTAGAACGGCGGGAGGTTCTCGAACGAAGGGAAGGCTTTCTCGTAGCGCTGGAGGCTCGCGGAGAGCGTGTCGCCGACGGCGCGGATGCGCGAGCCTTCGCGGGAGCGCGACTTCTCCTCCGCGTCGCCCTTCATCTCGCCCACTTTTCCCGAGCGACGGAAGGCTTTGTCGAGGAGCTCGTCGGCTGAGAGCACGGTGGGGATGCGCGCAAAGCGCGGAAGCGGCGCCGTGGGCGCCTTGGCGTCCGAGCCGTCCGCCTCGTCGCCCGTCATGGCCGCGCGTACCCCGGGCCGACGTTAAGAAGATATGCCCGTTTGTGTGTTCGCCCGGGCGTTCCCACACCTTAAAAGCGAGTAACGCCTTCGATGGTCGCGGTGCTTGCGTGGGAGCGGGCTTTGTGGTCTCGGACAAGAATCGGCAAGCGGTCTTCGTCGAGCTTGCAAGCGGGGAGAAGGACCCCGTGCGCATCGCGAAGAAGCACCGCCTGCTTGCGCCCGCCGTCGAGCGGGTGCTCGGAGAGTTCGAGGCCGAGAAGCTCGTGCGGAGGGACCCAAGCGGGTACGTGCTGACGGAGGAAGGCGAGCGTGTCGCCGCCGACCTGCGACGGCAGGACCTGCTGAAGACGTGACGGTGAGAGAATGATGACCCTGCGCGAACGCGAGACTCCGGACGACGTCCTCATGCTGAAGGCCCTGGCCAAGCTCGGGGGCGTGGACAACTACGTGGCCATCTCAAGCGGCGAGCTTGCCAAGCAGCTTGGGATGAGCCAGCAGACCGCCTCGCGACGCATCCTCGACCTCTTGCACAAAGGCTTGATCGTCCGCCGCATGGGGATGCGCCGCCAGCTGCTGCGCCTCTCGCCATCCGGCGTGGAGATCCTGCGGCGCGAAGCGGCCGACTACAAGCTCATCTTCGAGCGCTCGACGGCCGGCTTTGCGTTCCGCGGCACGCTCGTGGCGGGCCTGGGCGAGGGCCAGTACTACATGTCCCGCCGGGGCTACCGCGACGCGTTCCAGCGCCTGCTTGGCTTCGAGCCGCATCCGGGCACGTTGAACCTGCGCCTCTCGGGCGCCGACCTCGACCGCCTGCAGGAGCTGCGCGCGCGCGAGGGCCTCGCGGTCCCGGAGTTCACCGACGAGAATCGGACCTTCGGCGCGGTGAAGTGCTTCTCGGCCTCGATCCAGGGCGTCCCGTGCGCCGTGGTGCTTCCGGCCCGCAGCCACCACGAGGGCATCCTGGAGGTCGTCTCGCCGTACAAGCTTCGCGACAAGCTCAACCTCAAGGACGGCGACGAGGTGCTCCTCGCGGTCGAGCCGACCGCAACGAGGGCGCCCTCGCGCCCCGCGCTCGCTGCGCCCTGAAGCGTCCTACGCCGGACGGGGTAAACCTTGAAGGCGGAGACACCGTTACTCCCCGTGTGAAACGAGTCAAGGTCGTCTCCGATCCAAGCGACCTCGTGCCGCTTCTTCGCCTCTTCGATTCGCCGCTCAAGCGAGCCGTTTTCCGCGACGTGGCCGTCGAATGGCACAGCGCGGCTTCGATCGCCGTCCGGCACGGGCCTTCGGCCGTGGAGGTGCTGGAGGGCTTCGAGAAGGCGCGCATCGTCGAGACGAAGTGGGAATCGGTCGACGGCGCCGCCACGAAGTTCTTCCGCAGCTACTACGCCTCGGTGCAGCTCGCATGCACGGTGCCCGTGCAGGAGATGGGGGAGATCATCGGTGTCGCCTCCATGGGCCGCGACGAGTTCGCCCAGGCCGAGGGCGAGATCTGGCAGCTGGCGGCGGGCGAGGGCGCGCTCGTGCGCATGGTGTCGGAGAAGCTCAACACGCCGCTCGTGCGCCTGCAGTGCCTCGTCAAGCGCTCGCGGAGGCTCGACCTCCGGGGGCATCTCATCGTGCGCCGGCCCGACTAGTTCGGCCCCGAGTCCGCTTCGAAAATCCCAAGGCGGATGCCGGCCCTGGCGACCCATGCGACGGGGGACCGGGGACCCGGCGAGAGCCATCGTTGCGACCGCGCTCCTGCTGCTTCCCGCCCTGGCCGGCTGCGCCGAGCCTCCTTCGTCGGCGGCGCGGGGCCTTGCCGCGTACTACGAGGACGCGGGCGTGCGGGTCCGCATCGTGGGCGTGGCGCCGGCGGTGACGGGCACGCTCGTGGCGGTGCTCGACGCTTCTGCGGTCCCCACCGAGGGCCGCGGGGGCGCGCGGCTTGTGCGCGACGGCGAGGTGGTGGCCTCGCAGGCGGTCCTGCCGCCCGAGCGGGGCCAGCGGCTCGTCGAGATCGCGTTTCCCGTCGCGGGGGTGCTTTCGCCCGGCGATTATCGGCTCGAGATCGTGTGGGCGGATGCGCTCTTGGCGGCCGAGGAGTTCCGGCTCCTTCCCGGCTTTGGTCCCTTGCAGTTCCCCGGCGCGCAGAGTCCGCCGTACGCCCCGCTCGCGTTTCCCTCCGGCACGCGCGTTGTGGCCGTGGCGGCGGCCTACGCGGGCGTGCAGGCAAACGATGCGGTCACGGTCGAGCTTTGGAGCGGCGGCCGGCTTCTGCTGGTCCGCCCGGTCGCCGTGGGCGACGGGACGCAGGAGGACGAGCCCGGGGTGCTCACCTTCGCCCTTGACACGGTCGAGCCGCTGCCCACGGGCGCCTACCTCCTGCGGCTCGTGTGGCGCGGGGAGCTGGCGCGCGAGGCCGAGTTCCACGTCCTCGACGAGGCCGCGTTCCCCGATCTCTCGGTTGGCCTTTGTCGCGGCAGGGAGTCGCGGTGCGTCGTGGACGCAAGGCTCCTGCAGGTGGACGCGGCGGCCCGCCTGCGCGTTGCACAGGCCGGCGACGTGGAGGCGCTTCGCGCAAAGCTTGTCGCGTTCCTGTGGGACCAAGGCGGTCTTCCGATGGATCGGGAGTTCGACGCGGTTCGCACGGGCGTGCGGGACGAGGCGTTCGACGGCATGCCCAACCTTGCGAGGATCGACGAGTACACCTTGTCCATGGAGTTCTCGCTCGACTCGGTGGCGTACCTCTTCCGGCCGCTGCAGGCAAACGGCGCCTTCCTCGTCTACCACAGCGGGCACGAGGACGCGGGCTTCTGGTCGGCCAAGGCGAGGGAAACGATCGCGTTCTTCCTGGAGCAAGGGTACGCCGTGATGGCGTTCTCGATGCCGCTTACGGGGAAGAACCCGCGCCCGATCGTCGAGGTCCCGGGCTTTGGCCTCGTGAACCTCACGCGCCACGACCGCTTCCGCTTCCTGCCCGACGAGGAGGCGTCCCCCGTGCGGTTCTTCGTCGAGCCCGTCGTGGCCGGCGTGAACCTCGCGCTGCGCGAAGGTTTCCGTCTTGTCGCCATGACGGGATTGTCGGGCGGCGGCTGGACGACCGTGCTGGCCGCGGCGATCGACCCGCGCATCCAGGCGAGCTACCCCGTGGCCGGCGCGCAGCCGCTCTACGTGTGTCTCCTCCTGGGCGATCCGTGCGGCGACTACGAACAAACGCTCCCGGCGCTCTACCGCATCGCCGATTACCTCGACCTTGCGGTCCTGGGCGCCGTCGGGCCGGAACGGGCTCAACGCGCGATCCTGAACCAGTTCGACCCTTGCTGCTTCGCGGGCGTGTCCCACCGCACGTACGTGGACGCCCTTCGCGAGCGCGCGGCCGCGTTGGGCGGATCCTTCGACCTCCTCCTCGATTCCACGCACACCGGGCACGTCTTGTCGCCGTTCGCGCGCGGCCGGATCGCCGAGGACCTAGCCCAAAGGATCGGTGCGGTCGGCCCGTAGGCCGCACGTCTTTTTGTGCCGGGGCCGGCTCTAGGGCCGATGATCTGGGTCCTTCGCCTGGGGCACCGGCCCGTCCGCGACGCGCGGATCACCACGCACGTGTGCCTCGTGGCGCGGGCCTTTGGCGCCGACCGGGTTCTCCTCACCACGCGGGACGCCTCGGTCGTGGACAGCGTGCGCGACGTGACGCGCCGGTTCGGCGGCCCGTTCGAGATCGAGGCGGGCGTTTCCTGGCGGGAGGTCGTGCGGACCTTCCCGGGAACCGTCGTGCACCTGACGATGTACGGCGAACCCTTCGAGCAAGCCGTTCCCGCGCTTCGCGGCAAGGACGTCCTCGTGGTCGTGGGAGCGGAGAAGGTCCCGGGCGAGCTGTACGCGAAGGCCAATCGCAACCTGGCCGTGGGTCACCAGCCGCATTCGGAGGTGGCGGCGCTCGCGGTGCTGCTGCACACCCTCCGGCCCGAGGGCCTCCACAAGCGGTTCTTCGGGGAGATCGAGGTGAAGCCCAGCGCGCGCGGCAAGCGCGTGGTCCCCGCCGGCGGCGAAACGTCCAACGCGGAGCCGTCCGAATAGCTTTAAGCTCCGGCGCCGCGCTTGCCCGGAGGATGAAGCTCGGACGCGACAAGGAACTTGCCGCGTACATCGAGGAGCACGCCGGCGAGGAGGGGCTGCGCCTTGCCAAGCTCCTGGAGGAGCTGGGCGAGGCTACGGACACCGAGATCAGCGAGCGCACCGGCGAGAAGCCAAGCCACGTGCGCAAGGTGCTCTACGCGCTCTACGAGGCGCGGGCGGCCGAGTACCAGCAGAAGAAGGACAAGGAGACCGGGTGGCAGACGTTCCACTGGAAGCTGTCGCTTCCCAACGCGCGGCACGCGATGGATCTCCGCAAGAAGCGGGAGCTCGAGAAGCTCGAGGGCGAGCTCAAGTTCGAGGAGGAGCACCGCTTCTTCGACTGCCCCAAGGGCCACGGGCGCTTCGACTACGCGAAGGCGATCGAGGTCAACTTCGCCTGCCCGTCGTGCGAGTCACCGCTTGCGTTCGAGGAGCAAAGCCCGGTGAAGGCGGAGCTCAAGGACAAGATCAAGGAGCTCAAGGAAGGCTAGGGCGCGCCGGCGCCTCCGTCGCCTTCTAGAACACCGTGATTGTGAAGTCCACGCCGCCGGTGGCCACGCCGTAGCCGTGCCCGTCGCCGGGCGGCAGGCACTGCGCGGTCGTCGCAAGCGCGCACACGATCACGCGCACCGTCCAGGTCCCGCCGAACATCGTGCCCGGCGCGATCCCGCACGTCTGGCCGGACCCGCTTGCGCGCGGCACGAACAGCGAGCAGTAGACGAGGAAGTTCGTGTGCGTGAGCGTGCTGCTCTCGATGTTGTACACCGTCTCGTCGGCCGATCCGAGCGTGTAGCGGTCCCAAACGTACTTCACGCCCCTCGAATCGGCGATCTCGATCTGGTAGCGCGCGACCGTGTTCGCGTGCTCGGTGACGGCGAGGGTCCACGATGCGCATTGGGCGCCCGGCTTGCCGAGGTTCGGGTCTGCCGTGGTGGGCGGGACGCCCGTCGGCGGAACGGCGGCAAACGAGCGGCTGCCGCTGTACACGTAGGTGTAGGAGCTGCCCTCGCGGCACGTCGCTGCGGAGGCCTCGGCCGCCCCGAAGGGGCCGGCGACGCCGACCTGCGAAGCCAGCGTGGAAAGCGGCAGCACGAGCAGGGCGACGGACAGCACGGCGAGCGGACGTTTGGCAAACGGCACGGCAATCCCGATGCGCAATTCGGGGGGCCTACGATTTAAGGGTTCTTGTCCGCCCGGCCTCCGTCTTGCACGCCCGTTGACCGGCCCGGCACGCGGCGTGGCCCAAGCTTTATCCTCCCCTCCCTCGTTGGCGCGACCCGATGGACGACGAGCTGCGGAAGGTCCTCGAGCACCAGCAGTACGGCGTCGTGGGGAACCACAGCGCCGTCAAGGTGTGCAAGTGGACCAAGGAGCAGCTTGCCGCCGGCCGCGGCTGCTACAAGAACACGTTCTACGGCATCCAGAGCCACCGCTGCCTGCAAATGACGCCGATGGCCACGTACTGCAACAAGACGTGCCTGTACTGCTGGCGCTACCAAGGATGGGAGCGTCAGGTCGAAGGGCCCTTCGACGAACCTCGGTTCGTCCTGGACGAATCGATCCGGCAGCAGAACCTCCTCCTGACGGGCGCCAAGGGGGATTCCCGCGTGTCGCCGGCGCGCTGGCTCGAGAGCCAAAGCCCCAAGCACGTGGCCATCTCGCTGACCGGCGAGCCCACCTTCTACCCGTACCTCTCGGGCTTCCTCGCCGAATGCCACGCCCGCGGCATCACCACGTACCTCGTGACGAACGGGACGACGCCGGAGGTCCTCGCCAAGCTCGATCCTCCGCCCACGCAGCTGTACGTCTCCTTCGACAGCCCCGACGAGGTCACCTTCCACCGCCTGGGCGTGCCCACGACGCCGCGCGCCTGGGAGAAGCTCAACGAGACGCTCCGCATGCTGCCGGCGCTCCGCGCGCGCAGCCGCACGGTCGTGCGCCACACGGTCATCAAGGGTTGGAACGCGCACGCGGCCGGAACGTTCGCGCGCATGGACGCGCGGGCGCAGCCGGATTTCATCGAATGCAAGGCCTACGAATACGTGGGCTACTCGCGCGAGCGCATGACCTGGGACAACGTGCCCCTGCACGAGGAGGTCCTCGCGTTTGCCCAGACGATCCGCGCCGCGCTCGGCTACGAGCTCGCGGGGGAGCGCCGCGACTCGCGGGTCGTCCTCCTGAAGCGTCCGGGTTCGCCGCAGTTCTTGTGGGAGGACCCGCGAAGCCAGCCCGTGTTTGGCTCGACCCCCCCGCGCGATCGGACGCCCTCGGAGACGGGCATCCCCGAGCTCGCCATCGGCTCCCCGACCGGTCTTGGCGCGGCACCCGACGAGCACCTCCACGTCGTGCACGAGCACGACGGCTCGGCGGACCACGCGTGCGGCGGAGGCTGCGGCGGCGGGGCGAACGCCCGCTTGCGGGCCGAGCCCTAGCAAGGCCACTCGGGGAGCGCGAGCTCGGAGAGGGATTCCCACGTCACAAGCTCCACCTCGACGCCCGCGTGCTCGCGCGCGTAGCCGAGTGCGGCGTCCAAGCGCATGAGCGCATTGGAGGTCCCGCCGGAGCCCACGCGCAGCGTGATCACGACCCCAAGGGCGGCCCCGTCGGCGGCAAGCGCGCCGCTTCCCGAATCCCCGAAGATGCCGGGGTACGGGCTTGCGAACTCGATCGCCCACGGATTGGAGTTGACCACGCAGCCGCTGTGGGGCGACAGCGGATCGGCATCCTGCCGCAAGTCCGAGTTGCCGTAGAAGCGCACGCGCTCGCCGTTGCCGACGGACGAGCTATCGGCAAGCGCGACCGGACCGCCGTAGTGGAGCATGGCCGGGTGGGCAAGGAGGCGGTGCTCGTCGTCGATGCGCAGGAGAGCGAAGTCGTTGTCGTCTCTTGCCACGCGGTCGGTCTCGCCGATCTCCTTCATCGTGTGGAAGCTCACGTACGCGACGGTCGCGCTCGCCGCGCCCCGAAGCAGCGGGTACGAGTCTCCCACGGCAAGGTCGTCCACGCAATGCGCCGCCGTCCCAAGGTACAGCGACCGGTTGTCGAGGCTGCGGAACAGGAAGTTGGCCGTGCATTGGCTGATCGGGCGGACCGCCGAGAGCGGATTCGAAGAGGTTCCGATCTGGATGCCCGGGCGGATCCGGGCGTCGGCGAGGGAGGGCCAACCGGGCGCGAAGACCTCGGGCGACTCCTCGACGGGCGGCTGGGACGAAGGGGCGACCTCCTCGGGCGCCTGCGGCGACACGCAACCGGCGAGCAGAAAGCCGACAAGGAGCGGAATGGCTGCCTTCATGCCCTTCCCCTGCCCACGGGCGGGTCGAAAAGCTTCTGGTTGCATCCTACGACCGGGCCAACCTAGCTCTTGACGGGCTCGCCAAACTCGACGGGAAGACGCACGGCGTTCCAGTCCCGCTCGACGACGGGGAGCGAAAGGGTGCCCGATTCGACGACGCCCGCCCAGAAGCTTCCCTCCGGCTGCGTCCAACCGTCGCTGCCGGAAAGGACGAGGCGGAGGCGGTTCCCCGCCTCGACGACGGTGTCCGCGGGGAAGAACCGAACCGTGTAGTCGATCGGCTCGCGCATGGGCGTGGGCTTGGGGTTCTCCACGCCGTCGCGGTGGCGCGCGGACAGGTACCCCCGGTTGATCCATTGGGCCTTCCCGTCGGGGCTCACGTCGTACAGGACGAAGGCGAAGTGGGGGTCGGTCCCGCCGGTGAGCGAATCGACGACCGTGAACCGGAACGTCACCGTGGGCCATCCGCTGACGTGGATCGTCTGGGAAAGAGGATCGCTCTCGAACACGAGCGCCTCGTTGGGAGGAGCGACCGGAGGGGGCACTGTGGGCACGGGCGCGCCGGCGGAGCGCGCGAACGCTTCGATGTTCTCGCGGAAGAAGAGGGGCTCGAACGCAGGCGGGGGCTCGAGGACGAGCGCGCCGGGCGCGAAGTGGAGCGCGAACGAAGCGGCGTCGGCGGGCGGGAAGGCCGCTTCGCGGCGCCAGGTCCCCGACGAATCCTGCACCTGCACGGGCGGAAGGTCATCGAGGATGCCGTTGTCGAGGCCAAGGAGCCAGTGATCGTACCAGCGGTGGACGAGCTCGCGCCAGTCGGGGCGGCTCCACTCCGGCCGGAAGCGGTTCTCCTCCGGGTAGTCGTGCGCCCACTGTCCGAGAACGGCGCGCTTCTCCGAGGGGATGCGGTCGAACCAGTCGCGGATCGCCACGGGCTTCACGTTCCAGTCCTGAAGACCGTGCACGTAGAGGACGCTTGCGCGCACGTCGTCGGCCCTCTTGCGGAACTCCCGCACCTCCCAATATTCGTCCCAGTCGCCGCTTGTGTCGAGGCCGTGGACGAACATCTCCGGCTGGCACAGCGGCCGCGACCCGTAGTTGCGCCAGCCCTGGACGCTCGAGGGCGGGTCCATGCCTTCGCCCGTGCCGTAGAAGAAGTTGCCAAAGAAGTTGTGGAGCGTGTACGGGACGCCGTCGTAGAAGTTCCATTCGTACTGGCCGCTCACGCTGCTCACGGGGACGATCGTCGTGAGGTGCGGCGGCGCGAGCGTTGCCGTTGCCTGCTGCGTCTCGCCGTCGTACGACTTCCCGAACATGCCCACGCGCCCATTGCTCCAAGGCTGCGCGGCGATCCACTCCACGAGATCGTAGCCGTCCTGGGATTGGAGCGTGGCCGTCTGCTCGAGGCATCCGCCGCTCTCCCCCGTCCCTCGCACGTCGGCGAACACCACCGCGTACCCGCGCGGCACGAAGTTCTCGAGGAGCCACTTGTAGCGGAAGTAGCCGGGCGGGCTTGCCGTGTCGTCGGGATCCTCGCGCGAGGCCGGCGCAAAGTACGGACTCATGACAAGGAGCGTCGGGGCCCTCCAATCGGAATCGGACGAGAGATCGGGGAGGAACAGCCGGACGTGGAGCTCGGTTCCGTCGCTGGACGCCGGGATCCAGAGGCTCTGGCCGGGCAAGGCCAGGAAACGTTCGACGGAAAGCCCAGCCCGATCGAGGGACGACTGGGTGTCCGCAGGGGCCACGGTCTCGGTGGGACCGACACAACCTGCCGCGACGAGGGCGACAAGGGCCAGGACGGCAAGCGTCCGCTGCGACATCGCGGGTCCAAGGGAGCGACCGGCGTCTTAAGCTTTCGCGGGCCCGTCTTCGCCAAGCCGGCGGCGGAGGCACCCTCGCGCCAACGGCGCAAGCGCGCAAGGCAACCGCTTTATCTTGCCCGCTCCGTGCGCCCCCCGTTGCCCCGCCACGACGAACGCCCGCAAGAGCCGCTACGGCCTCCCGAGGCGGAGCTCCTGTACGACGACCGCTGCCGGGCTTGTCGCTTCGCCGCCGGCAGCGTGCGCAAGTGGGACCTGCGCGGGCGCATCAAGCTCACGGGGTTCTCGGCTCTCGAATCGAGGGGGCACGACCTCACCCGGGAGGGTCTGGGAAGCTCCGTGCACGTGGTGCGCGAGGGCGTCCTCCTGTCGGGCGGCGACGCCGTTCTCGCCGTCCTTTCGACGCTTTTCCAGCCCCTATCGGTGCTCGAGCGGTTCCAGACCGTGCGGCGCGTGATTCGGCGTGGATACCGGGTGCTCGCCAACATCCTGCACGGCTGATACCACTATACCAGTTAATGGAAATCGAACAAGTTCGAATCAATTGCTGGATGGAATCCCCGAGACGGGAACCATGGCCTCGACCTTGGCGGGCACGACGCCACGAGGGGCCTTCGCGCGGATGTCGGGGATGCGGAAGCAGAACTCCTCCGCGACGGCCGAGTAAAAGTACACTTCCTTGTTGCCGCGGCGGTCGACGCCGGAGACCTGCACGAGGCCGGCGCCGATGAGCTTCTGGAGGTGATGGTACGCGAGCTGCTGGCTGATCGCGAGACGTTGCGAGATCGCGCGGCTCGTCATCGCGCCGTCGACGAGCATCTCCAGGATCGCGTGACGCGTCTTCTCCGTCACGAGATTGATCTTGTCAAGCCCTTCCACGACGAGCTTCGTCGAACCTGCCGCTTGTTCCGCCAAGGCATCCCCTCCTCGGGCAAGAAAAGGCAAGCTCGTGCGCTCACTTGAAGGTTTCCTTTTCGACGACGAGCGCCTCGGAGAGGCTGCCGCTGCGGTACCCTTTCGCGTCGAGCGTCACGAACGCGAAGCCCGCCGCGCGCAAGTCCCGCTCGATCTCCGCGCCCGCGCGCCGCGCGCGCGCAAGCTCGTGCGGCTCGACCTCGACGCGCGCCACGTCGCCGTGCGAGCGCACGCGCACTTGCGCGAACCCGCGCGCCCGAAGCGCCGCCTCCGCGCGCTCCACGCGCGCGAGCTTCTCGACTGTGATCGTCTCGCCGAAGGGGATGCGCGAGGAGAGGCAGGCCATGCTTGGCTTGTCGGCGACCGGAAGCTCCATGGCGCGCGCAAGCGCCCGCACGTCGTCCTTCCCGAGGCCCAGATCCAGAAGCGGCATCCACAATCCCGCCGCGCGGCTGGCGGCGATGCCTGGGCGCCACTCGCGCAGGTCCGAGGCGTTCACGCCCACGGCCACGCGCGTCGCCTGCCATCGTCCCGCGGCGTCGAGGAGCACGCGGCTCATCTCCTCACGGCAGAAGTAGCAGCGGTTGACTGGGTTCTCCGCGTAGCGCGGGTTTGCAAGCTCGCTTGTGCGCACGACCTCGTGCCAAAGCCCCATCGCCCGCGCGCTCTCGCAGGCGGTCGCAAGCTCGGACCGAGGCAGGCTCTCCGAATCGACCGTGACGGCCACCGCGTTTTCCCGGCCGAGGGTCCGGGTAGCGGCCGCCGCCAGGAGTGCGCTGTCGACCCCGCCCGAGTACCCCACGACCACGCGGCCTTGCCCTTCAAAAAGGGACAGAAGCTCGGAAAGCCGGTCTTGAACGGCCATGATCCAGGGCCCGAAGCGTTCGATCGTTTAAATAGGCTCCACCCTAGGTTAGATTAGGTATCCAATACCTTGATGGCGAGTCCCGCAAACGGGGACGCGCACAGCGGAGGAGCAAGGTTGCCGAAGCTGCTTTCCGTCGCCGCACTCGCTCTCGCGCTTGCCGCTCTCGCCTTGCCGTCGGTTTCGGCCGATGGCGCCGAGACGCTTGCTCAGGGCGCCCTTCACGGCTTGCCGCAGGAGGCCGCGCCGCCGGCCGCAACGCTTGCCGTGCCCACGCGCTCCATCGCGGGAACGCCGCTTGCCCTTGCCGACAACGCCTTGCAGCTCCTCGCGCAAGCGCCCCTCCAGCGCGT
>DATLFM010000088.1 GCA_035541015.1 Candidatus Thermoplasmatota archaeon | reverse complement strand
GAGCGGGACGTCGCGGTCCCCCGGACGGAAGCGCGCCTCGGGACACCCGACGCGCTTGGCGGACCCGCCGGAGCCGATGTCGATCCGCTCGTCGACGCGGGCTTGCACACGGCGCGGTCGCTCCGGCTGCGCGAGGAGGGCGCGCTGGAGAATCCGTTGCCACACGCAGACGGGGACGCGCGCGCCAAAGCCGTTGCGCGCTCGGCCGAATCGTCGCCAGGGCGCTTGGAACGAAGCCGCCTTGCGGGGCAAGCCCGGGTCCAAGAAGCCTCCGCCGCGCCGGCGACCCTCGCGCCCGAATTGGCGCTCGCGACGTTTTCGCGCCTGCCCGCCGTCGCCGACGAAGCGTCGGCGCGGAGCCGCGGCGTCCCGGCGCCGGCGCCGCCGGACGTCCTGCTGCACGTGTCCTCCGCGGCGCTCCTTGGGCTTGCCCTTCTCGCCCTCTACCATCGGCTCCGCCGCTCGGAGCTTCTCGACAACCGCGTCCGAGCGCGGGTGCTCGCGCACGTTCGCGAGCATCCCGCGAGCACGCCCACCCCCGTTGCGCGCGCGCTTGGGGTCGACGTGAGCACCGTGCGGCATCACCTGCGGTGCCTCGTCCGCCACGGTTTCCTCGTCGAGCGCCGGCTCGGACCCGCGGCGTTCTACCTCGAGAACCGGGGCCGCAGCGAGGAGCACGATCGGTGGCTGGCCCGCGCCGCCGCGGGGCGCCGGAACCTCGCCTTCCTGGCCGCGCTCGCGCGCCGTCCCGGCGCTTCCCAGAAGGACCTAGCCCGCGCGCTTGGGCTCGCGAAGTCGACGGTGTCCCGACGCGTGGAGATCGTGTGCCAGGCGCGTTGGATCGAGCGGCGCGAGGGAGGCCTTTGGCTTACGGCCGAAGGCGAACGGGTACTCGACGCCGTCGCGACCGTGCGGCCGGGCGAAGGCGACCCCGCGCGGCCCTTGCCGCCATCGGTCTAGCGATGAGACGCAGTTTCGCTACCGGACGCTCTTTCCCACGTGGTCCACGGCGAGCGAGACCTCGCGCACGAGCCTTCGCATCTGGGAGAGGAACTCGGGAACCTTGGCCGTGGTGACGGCGCCGGCCGGGCTTGGCGCGACGAGGCCCTCGTGCTCGAGCACGCGAAGCGAGTACCGCACCTTGTGCTGGGGGAAGCCCGTGATCTCGGCGAGGCGGATGATGCCGACCGGCTGGTTGTCGAGCACCGCCTTCAGCATGACCACGTGCCGGCGCATGAGCTCCATCTCAAGGGCGATCTTGCTGCCCGCTTCCCCCTCCAGGCGTTCCGCGCGCTCGTCGACCGTTTCGTAGCCCATGCTCGGGGTTCCCGCCGTGAAGAGACCCCCCCGGTGGACCATAAATGTCACGGTTTGTCATGCTACACTTTGGAGGAAGACGACCAGCATGACGAAGTTGAAGAGGAAGTGCGTGAGGATCGCCCCGGCCACGTTGCCCGTCCGCAGCACGAGCCCGCCGAGCCCCAAACCCAGCGCTGTCGTCACCACGATCTGCAGCGGATTCAGATAGGCGCCGTGGGCGAGGCCAAACAGCAGCGCCTGCGGCCAAAGCCCAAGCCGCCGAAGGAGGAAGCCTCGGAAGAAGACCTCCTCACCCACCGCCGCGCCGGCGGCCACCACAAACGCCAAGCGGAAATCCACCGCGCGCCCGATCGCCTCCGCAAGCTCGTTGGGCGGCGGGCGGTACCCGAACGCCTGGAAGGCAAGGCCCAGCAGGAAGAGGCTCCAGAAGAACGCAAACGTGGCAAGGATCCCAAGAAGGAGGCTCTCGCCCAAGCGCTCCGAGCGAAGGCCCAGCCACGCGGCCGCGCCGCCGGCGTCGCGCGACTCCACGAGAAGCGCCCACGCGACGGCGGGCAGCAGGAAGGTGACGAGGCTGAACAAGAGGCCGACGAGAAGACCGCGCGGCGTGACGGCGAAGACCTCCTCCGGCTGCGCGCCGCGAAGCAGCGCCTCGGCCGTCGCGGCCGTCTGCGCAATCGCGCCAAGGCCAAAGATGAGGAACGCGCACGCGCCCACGAGCGAAAGCGCGGCCACGTGCGCGCCGTTCGAGAGGTCCACGCCGCGCGCGGCAAGCCAATCCCGCCGCGCCGCCGCCCACCCGAAGCCCGCAAGGGCGAGGACGCCGGAGAGCGCCATGCCCGCCGCCGCGCCCGGCGCGCCGCCGGCCCACGCGTCCGCCGCGCTCGTGATGCCCCAAGCAAGGAGAACGGCACCCACGGCAAGCAGCACGAACCGACCGCGTCCGGGGTCCATCGGAGGGGCAGGCCGGGCGCCGGGCTTGAAGGCTTCGACCCGGGGGAAAAAGGGAACATCGGGCGTTTCGGGCAAACGGGGAAGCGCACGGAGCGCTCGCCTTCCCTGTGTCCCGCCGCAACATCATATGGACCCCGACGGACAAAGCTCGGTGCGGTGACTCGTTTGGGAGCAACCGAGAAAGTGTTGGACGTCGTCCACGAGATCGGAATCCTCGCCGTCATGCTGCTGTTCATCTGGATCGGCGGCACGATGATGCAGAGCTACGCGGGCTTTGGTGACTTCCTGCCGGTGCTGGCAGGCTTCGCGCTCATGATCACGGGCGCCATCGTCGTCGTGCGCACGCCCCACCGCCTGCGCAAGCGCAGCGCCGAACGCTACGCGCGCCTCGAGCACGAGGCGAACGAAGCGGCCGACGCCGACGAGGAGTACGTCGAGGGCACGGTCGCCACGCGCCCCCGCCTCAAGATCCGCGCCTAGAGCGGTTTCCACTCGCGCCGCCCTCGCCCGCGCGAAGGCGGCGCACACGATCCGCCGGGGGCTCCCTCGGGAGCCCCCGCCCCTCCCCTTTTCGATCGACTTTGGTTTTAGGGTCATAAAACCTTTTTTGCCCCCGCGCGCGCCTCGCGTGCCGTTGCTGCGCATCGCCCGCTCCGTCGTGCAGGAGATCCTCGCGCACGCGCGACGGGACGCGCCCCGCGAAGCCTGCGGGCTGCTCGCCGGCCGCGAAGACGCCGGCGGCGCGCGCGAGATCCATCGCGCGTTCCCCTGCCGCAACGCCTCGTCCTCGCCCGCGTTCGAATACGTCCTCCATCCGGAGGACCAGCTCCGCACGATCCTTCGCATCGAGGACGAGCTTTCGCTCGAAGCGCTTGGCGTGTACCATTCGCATCCGCGGGGACCGCCGGGACCCAGCGAAGCCGACGCGGCGCGCGCCAACTGGCCGGGCGGCTCGTACCTCGTCGTGTGGCTGGCGCCTTCGGAAGCGTGGGGAGCGTGGCGGTGGGACGGGCGCGCGTTCCGGGCCGAGGAGACCGATCTCGAGGCCCCTTAGGCGCGGGCAAGGCGCCAACGGCTCGCGCCTTCGGCGGGCTTTCCCGGCGGCGCGAGGAGCCATTCCAGCGCCTCCAGCTCCTCCTGGAAGAACTCGAATTCGATCTGCGGCGCAAGCGCGTGGATCGCGACGAGCAGCGCGCGGTGGTACGCTTCTCCGAGCACCGCCACGCGCGCGCGGCGCACTTTTCGCGCCATGCCGTAGTAGGTCAGGCGGACCTCGATCGACTCCTCGCCGCCCTCGCGCGCGTCGGCGAGCACGAGCAGCGGGTCGCGCGAGAGGTACGGTTCGAGGACTTCGGCGTACTTCCGCGCGTCTTCGAGCAGGAAATCGCCCTTTCGCCGGATGTGCACGACGGCGTCGATGTCTTCCCAGATCTCCACGCTGGGGCCGGCGTACAGGCGGCGGATCGCCCAGCCGGGCGTCGGCGAGTCCTCGCCCATCGTGCGGAGCACGCGGCGGGACGGTACTAGCGCTTTGGGGGACGTTCCGAGGCCACAATGGCGAACCTGGAGGTTTCGGCGAGCCGAAACTTCAAATATTACGGCGTTATTACGCGGCCGACCGGCTGGTTTCGGCATGCCGAAATCGCGCGGAAGGTATGCCCATGCGACAGAAGATGATCCTGTGCTCGATCGCCGTCGGAACGCTCGTCCTGGCCGGGTGCCTGGGGCCCCTGCCATCGGCCACGAACGGCTCCAACGGGGGCGCCACCACCATCCGCCTTGCCATCCAGCCGACCCAGGACGCCGCGGCCATCCAATCACAGGCCGCCGACCTCGAGCGCTTCCTCGAGGAGCAGACGGGCTACGATTTCCAGATCTTCGTTCCCCTCACGTACATCGGCGTCATCGAGGCGCTCAAATACGGCCACGCCGACGTCGCCATGATGAGCGCATGGCCGGCCGCCACGGCCGCCGCGGTCGCCAACGCCCGCATCGAGCTTGCCGAGTGGCGCGAGGTCATCGTGCAAGGCCAGCCCGTGATCGCGCCCTCGTACTACTCCTACTACGTCGTGCTCGCGGACTCGCCGTACCAGACGCTCGACGAGCTTCGCGGAAAGACGGTGGCCTACCCGAGCACGACGTCCACCTCGGGCTACGTCTACCCCGTGGCCAAGCTCGTGGAGCGGCAGCTTGTTCCCGCCCCCGCCGCCGGCCGCGAGGCCGACCCGAAGGCGTTCTTCGGAAACGTGCTCGCAAGCGGCGGCTACCAGGGCGCGTGGAACGCGCTGCGCAACGGCCAGGCCGACGTGGCCGTCACGGCCGGCGACATCGCCGCAAGCCTGTTCTACGAGGTCCTCAACAATACGCGCGTCGTCGAGACGCAAGGCCCGATCCCCTCGCACGCAGTCGTCTTCGGCGAGGAGTTCACGGGCGAGAAGGCCGCGCGCACGAAGGCCGCGTTCCTCGAGCTCAAGGGCGAGAAGAAGGAGACGATGCGAAAGCTCGTCTCCGCGATCTTCGTCGAGTTCCGGGCGACGACGACGGCCGAGCACGTCGCGCCGTTGCAGTCGGCTCTGACGACGACGGGCCTGCGCCTCGTGGAGCGATTGTAGGACCGATGGCCGAAGCCCTTTCCGCGCCCGTCGTCTCCCGGTCCGTCCCCGCGGTCGAGCTTGCAGACGTGAGCTTCCGCTACCCGCGCGCGGCGGCGCCCATCCTGCGCGACGTCTCCCTGCGCATCCCCGCGGGGACCTCGGTCGCGCTCATGGGCGCCAACGGCACGGGCAAGACGACGCTCCTTCGGCTCATGGCGGGCCTTGTCGCCCCCACCTCGGGAACGGTGCGCACCGCCGCCGGCCGCGTGGGTTACATCCCGCAGCAGGTCGGGCTCGTCGGGCGCCTGTCGGTCGAGGAGAACGTGCTGCACGGCGCGCTCTCGCGCGCCGGCGCGTGGCAGGCCTTGACGAACCGCTTCTCGGACGCGGACCGAAGCCGCGCGCGCCGGGCGATCGAAGACGTGGGCCTTGCCGGGCGCGAGGAGGAGCCCGTGGCGCGTCTCTCGGGCGGCCAGCGGCGGCGCGTGGCGATCGCGCGCGCCCTCGTCCAGGAGCCGGAGCTTCTCCTCGCCGACGAGTTCCTCGCGAACCTCGACGTCGCCAAGGCGGCCGAGCTTCTGGACCTCGCGCGGTCGCTGCAGCGTTCGGGCGTGACGGTCGTTCTCGCCATGCACGACCTCGTGCTTGCCAAGGGCGCGGTGGACCGCATCGCGTTTCTTAGAGACGGAACGATCGGAGCCGTCGTGCCCTCGGGGCACGTGACCGCGGAGCAGGTGCGATGGTATCTCGGACACGCCTGAGGGAGCAAGCGACGCTTGCCGCGCTTGCCGCCCTCGTGCTGGCGGCGTTGTGGCACGTGCGGTTCTTCGAGGCGAACTGGCCCCGCGCGTTCCACAACCTGTGGCGCTTCCTGGGCGACGCGACGCCCGAGGCGATCGACCCCGACTTTGCGGCCGCCGTGGGCGTCGCGCTCCTGGAGACGCTTGAGATCGCGTTTCTTGGCACGGTGCTTGCCGCCGTGGTGGCGCTTCCGCTCTCGGTGTTCGCCTCCCGAACGTTTGGCGGCCCGGCGGCATCGCTGGCGCTGCGGGGCGTCCTGTCGTTCCTGCGCACGGTGCCCTCGTTCGTGTGGGCGATCGTGTTCATCGCCATGGTCGGCTTGGGCCCGCTGCCGGGCGCGCTTGCCGTCACGCTCTACTCGATCGGGTACCTCTCGAAACTCTACACGGAGATCCTCGAGGGCGTGAATCCGGAGATCGTGGAGGCGCTCTCGGCCGCCGGAGTCAGCCGCTGGCGCATCGCGCAGCACGCGGCGATCCCGGAGTCGACGCACCTTCTCCTGAGCCAGACCCTGTTCGTGTTCGAGTACAACGTGCGTGCGAGCACGATCGTGGGCCTCGTCGGCGGCGGCGGAATCGGCTTTCTCATGGCGCGCGCGTTCGACCTCTACCGGTACGATCTCCTCATGGTCGCTCTCCTGTTCCTCCTCGTCCTCGTCGTTGCCGTCGAGTTCCTCGGTGGAAGGCTCCGCAAGACGTATCTGCCCGAGCCGGTGGCCGTTCCGGCGTGAGACCTGCGCACGGCCGTCCGTGCATTGCCGGCGAAGGCAACAAGCTATAAGTACGCCACCCGCGCGTGGGTTTGCCGGGTTTGGCAATGAAAGACGCGGGACCTCGTCGTGCAGCGGGCAACATCGAGTTCCTGAAGTTCGTCCTCGTGGACGCCGTTGGAGCCGCCGTGATCGGCGTCGTCTCCTGGGTGGTGACGGGCGACCACGTGAGCTCCTTCCTCCTTTCCATGGTGACGGGCATCCTCATCCTGCTCGTCGAGCTTCGCTACCAGCTCACCGTCACCCGCGAGGAGCTCAGCGTCGCCTCCGGGCTTCAGCGGGATTCGCTCGCCGACCCCTTCCTTCTGCAGCAGGTCCCCCGCATCGTGCACGGGTACACCGACGTCGCGCGGACGGGCGACGCCTTCTTCACCGACCGCGCGCGCGAGGTCGTGTCGCACTGCGCCGCCGAGGTCGTCCGCCTGCAGGAAGGCTACATCGAGGTGCCCGCCAAAGAGGTCTTCTCCTACGTGAAGCGCAACTTCCACGATACGCGGCACAGCGTGTTCGGAACGGTCTTCGTGCAGATCAGCGACTTCTGGTTCTCGGGCGGCGGGCGGGAGTATCTGCAGGAGAACTTCGAAGCCATCCGCCGCGGCGTCAAGGTCCAGCGCGTGTTCATCATCGACGACCTCACGGACCTCACGCTCGACGTGCAGGACCTCATCCGCCGCCAAGCCGAGGGCGGCATCGACGTGCGCGTGGCCTTCACGGACCGACTCACCCCCGACCTGCTGCACGACATGGGCATCTACGACGACAAGTACGCCGTCTACGTGGACCTCATTCCGGGAAGCCGCAAGACGCGGGGCGCGCGCTTCTACCGCGACGAGGCCGAAGTGCGAAAGGCCAAGCAGATCCGCGACCGGATCGTGCGCGAAAGCGAGCCTGCGCTTGAGGTCCTCGATCGCCTCGTGCAGGTCACCCCGCGAAGCGAGGCCGTGCGCGAGGGCGTGGGCGGCCGCGCGCGCGGCACGTAGGGCGGCGGGCCTGCCGCCCAAGCGCTCGCCGTTGCTCCCGCCGGACGTGCCAAAACCTTATCAACCGCTCCGGGCTTCCGTCGGCTCGGGTATCCCGCATGCGGGAGGCGATCTCCTTGACGCGCGAAACGACGACCCCGCCCACCGGCCACTTCGACCGCGCAAGCGGCCTCAACAACTTCGTGACGGGTAGCCAGGGTCGGGTCGACTCGACGAAGAACCTCACGACAAAGGAGCTCGACGCGCTCCTGGAGAAGGCCCGCCCTTCGCTGTCGTTCGATCGGACCTACGTGTGGGACGCCAACATCAACGGCATCGTGGTCCGTCTCATCACGAACAGCTTCCACCAGTACGACTTCTGGACCGAGAACTGGTGTCCCTCCAACAACGACGGCTCCGTCAAGCCGCACGCGTTCATCTACTCGGCTTCGGGCGTGCCGGGCGAGAAGCCGCACGCGTACTACTGCCCGGAGCGCGACACCTCCGTCTTCGTCAACACCGAGTACTACGGCCAGTGCAAGAGCTGGGCCTTGGGCATGGCGGCCAAGATCCTAGAGCAGAGGTTCAACACGCACTCGATCCACGGCGCCTGCGCCGAAGTGGACGGCAAAGGCGTCGTCATCATCGCGCCCACGGGCACGGGAAAGACGACGCAGGTGAACCGCCTCTTCCAACACGCCAAAGGCAAGGTCATCGGCGACGACTGGCTGTACATCCAGCACCCGCGCAAGCCGACGGCCGAGACGCAGTTCATCGTGAACCAGCCCGAGCGCCGGTTGTACGTGCGCACCGAGAACGCGTACGAGGAGCCGTGGCTCCGCCCCATCTTCGACCGCTGCAAGCTCGAGAACGTCGTCACCGACCCCGCCGCCTGTCACCACGAGGCGGGACAAAAGTGCGGCATCCGGGACACGGGCGAGGCCAAGTGCTACTGGGGCTTTGGCAACAGCCGCGCGATCCTGCCGCGCGACTGGATGCAGGGCCCGCACAAGGTGGCCGACAGCGCCCACATGAACCTCGTCGTCCTGCTGCGGCGCGACAAGGAGAGCCCCGCCGAGGTCAAGGTGGACGCCGACGAGGCCATCCGCATCCTCCGCGAGGGCCGCACGCTCATCCGGCCGGGCGCCGGCCCCAAGGAGAAGTGGGGAACGTACGGCTCCGAGCCTTGGTACAACCCGTACCTCCTGCAGCCCGACCACGAGGCGCAGGAGCGGTTCTTCCGCGCCGAGCTTGCCACGGCGCCGTGCATCATCGTCAACACGGGCGCGCCCGGCGAGACGATCCAGCGCACGTACCAGCGCATCCTCAAGCACTTGACCGGTGAAGGCCCGGCCTGACGCGGAAATTGGCGCCGTTCGCCGGCGCGAGAAAAGCATGGTCAGGTCCTCGGAACCCGACCGCCGCCCGGCTTCGCGGAGACCGCGTCCCCTCCGGGAAAGGCCGCGCCGAGCATCGTGGTGAGGCTACTTGAGCGTTGCCCGCCCGCTTCCGTTGCAGGCGAGCGTTGCAGCTCACCCGAGACGGTCGGGCCCGTCGGGAAAGCCGAAGGCGCCGCGCAGCGGCACGAAGACGCAGCCTCCGAGATCCTCGATCCCGATCCTCCCGCCTGGACCCTTTCGCGCTCGAACGAGCGTCTGCTCGTGGCGGGTTCCGACGGGCACGACGGCAAGGCCGCCTTCGCGCAGCTGCCCAAGAAGCGGCGGGGGGATCGAAGGGGCGGCGCAGGCCACGCTCACGCGGTCGAAAGGCGCGCGGTCGGGGGCGCCAAGGCTCCCGTCCCCGGCGAGGACCTCGACCGACGACGCAAGCCCCGCGCGGGCGAGGTTCTGGCGGGCGCGCGCGGCAAGCTCCGGCAGGATTTCGACGGCGACGACCCGTCCTTCCGGGGCCACGAGCCGAGCCAGCACGGCCGCGTGGTAGCCGCTTCCACCTCCCACCTCGAGGACGCGGTGCCCCGGCGCAAGCTCGAGGGCTTCGGCCATGATGGCGACCATGTGCGGCGCGCTGATCGTCTGGCCGCCCCCGATCGCCACGGGCCGGTCCTCGTAGGCCTCCCCCTCGTGGCCCGGCAGGAACAGCGCGCGGTCCACCGAGAGCAGGGCCTGACGGACGGCTTCCGTGCGAACGTGGCCGGAGGCGGCCAGGTCCTCGACGAGCGCGGCGTTGGACGACACTGGCGCGGAATGACGTCCAAGGGGGTTGAACCCTCCTCCCGCCGGAGGGCGCGGGCCCAAGGTGCTCTGGCGTCGTTCGGCGGGGTGCTTAAAGCCGGCGCTTGCAGAACAAGAACGATGAGCGCGCGGGAACGCACCAAGGAGAGCGCCCCGAACGCCCCCCGCGGCCGCGAGAAGGGCTGCCCCACGTGCGGCCACCACCCGCTCGACACGCTGCGCGAGCGCGAGCACATCCTCGTCCTCGGGTGCCCGCGCTGCGGCACGCGCACGTTTGCGAACGCTTCGGCCTAGCGCGTCCTATGCGTCGAAGCAAACGCTGCTCTCCGACGCGAGCGCGCCGCGAAGGAAGATGCGCTGCAGGCGTCGGACGCCGTTGCCTTCGGCTACGTACGTAGCCTCGACCGTGCATCCCATCCACGCGCGGAAGCGCGAAACGTAACGTTAAGCCGTCCGGAACTTCGCCAGCCGAAAAGTCGCCGGTTTCTCCGCGGCCGCGCTACTTCTTCATCGTCTCCTTGGCGTTGGGGAAGCCGCCCTGGTCGGACCAGGCGCGGTTCTTCGTGCTGTACTCCTTCCACTGCTCCGGAACGTCCTCCTCCGGGAAGATCGCCGTCACGGGGCACACCGATTCGCACGCGCCGCAGTCGATGCACTCGTTCGGGTTGATGAAAAGCTGGTTGCCGGAGTCGTAGAAGCAGTCGACGGGGCAGACGTCGACGCATTCGCCGGATTTGACGTTGACGCAGGGTTCGCAGACGATCCGGGTCATGGAAACCGTGAGCCGGAACCCGGCTCCGTGTCTTAAGGATTCCTAGGCGACGTCGAAGGGCACGCCCGTCTCCGGGAGCACGAACCGGAACTCGTCGCCCATGGCGCGCGCCAGGGCCTCCCGCGTGGTCGAGTGGTACACGACGACCGCCTTCGGATTGCAGCCGCGGATGAAAGCGGCAAGCTCGCTTGCCCCCGCGTGGGCGGAGAGGTCGAACTTGCGAAGCTCCATCGCGACGGGCACGACCGCCGATCCCAGCGTGAGGGTCCGCGTGTCCAGAAGCTGCCGACCTCCCGTGCCGGGTACCTGGAATCCGGTGAAGAACACGGCGCTTCGCGGATCGTCCTTGAGCTTCTCCATGTACCAAAGAACGGGCCCGCCTTCGAGCATTCCGCTTGTGGTCACCACGACGTCGGCCGAGGCGAGCACGTGCCTTCGCACGTGGTGGCCGGACACGAGGGTCGCCTCGTCGAAGGCGCGCGCAAGCTTGCGCGGGTCGCGCAGGTACCGCGGCTCCTGGAGCATGAGCTTTGTCACGGACTTCCCCATGCCGTCGAGCCAGACCTTGAACCCCTTGCCCTGGAGGATCGTGAGAACCTCCTGCGTGCGCCCCACGGCAAACGCCGGCAGGATGGCGACGCCCCCGCGTGCGCGGACGGCCTCGATGGCGGAGACGAGATCGCGCTCGACCACCTTGCGGTCGGGATGTTCCCGGTCCGCATACGTGCCTTCGATCGCAAGCACGTCGCAGGGTCGGGGCTTGGCTCCTGCGACAAGGCCCGAGTCGGCAACGTGCATGTCGCCGGTGAACAGGAGCGTGGCCGACCCGCCCCGGACCTCGAACATCGTGGAACCGGGGATATGTCCGGCGCTTGCAAGCTCGACCTCGAGGGCGCCCACGTCGTGCACCTCGCCGTAGTTGGACAGCACGGTCGACTGGGGCACAAGCTCGGCGTCGTCCTTGCTCCAGGGAAGGTGGTATCCCTCGACGCGGGCGATCTTGAGCGCGTCCCGCAGGAGGAGATCGGCCATGGAGGCCGTCGGCGGCGTCTGGTAGATGGGTACGGCCGCCGCGGCGAGCGCCGGCAGCATCCCGCTGTGGTCGAGATGCGCGTGCGAGAGGAAGGCCGCGTCGAGCGCGGGCGCGGGCAACGGGTACAAGGGGGGGTCGGCGGGAGCGACGCCGTAGTCGAACAGGACGCTCACCCCCACGTCCTCCACGACCATGCCGAGGCGGCCGATCTCGCCGGCGCCGCCCAGGAACCGGATGCGCACGCGCAAGAGCACGCTCAACCGATGGAAAAACGTGCCGCTCCGGACGCGGAAGCGGTTCCTGCGCAATTGCGCAGGAACGGGAGCGGCCCTACCGCCGGCGCCGGAAGGCCACGAGCGCGCCCAGCGCCACGACCGCCGCGAACAGCACGAAGAAGTACGCGTACTGCGCGAAGAACGAGCCCAGGCCCGCCACGCGCGCGTCCGTGATCTCCCCCGTCTGCACGTTCACGTGCCGGGTGGGTGTGCCGCCGCCGGTCGTGTCGACGGCGTACACGTTGGGCTGCCCCGAAAGACGCTCGGCGCGGGTGACGAGGCCCGCCGTGCCGATGGCCGGGTCGTAGTAGGTGTCGAAGATCCCGTCGCCGTTGCGGTCGATCAGGAACTCGGGCGTGTCGTCCCGGTGGATGTCCATCTGGTAGGCCCGGTGCAGGCGCCCCGTCGTCGGGTTGTACAGCGTGTCGACGAGCCGGTCGCCCGTGGTGTCGAGGAGGACCTCAAGGACGCCGTCGCGGTCGATGTCCGGCCAGTAGGCAAGGTGCGCCAGGTTGTTGTCGTCGGGGTCCCAGTAGCGGTCCGGCAGGCCGTCGCCGTCGAGGTCGATGAGGTGGTCCACCCGGGCGTCGTCGTCCCCGTCGATGCGGTAGACGCCGATGGCGCGGTAGGGGAACGGATGCGGGTCCGTGAAGACCTCGAAGCCGTCCTGCGGGTTGCGGTTGCGGTCCACGGCAAGCTGCCAGAAGTCGAGCCCTTTGTTGTCGGGGTCGATCGAGAGCGCCACGTACGACAGGAGGTTCACCTGCACGGTGGCCGACCGGTCCACGTCCGTGCGTCCGATGGCGCGGGCGTCTTGGGACTGGGCCAGGAACACGACCGGCGCGCCCGAGAGGATCCGAAGGCGTGGCACGAGCACGTTGAAGCGGACGTCCGTGGCGCCGCCCGGGGGCAGCGTGACCGAGGTCGTCTCGCGCGTCGAGTTCCACAGGTTGGCCACTCCGCCGAGGTTCACGTCGAAGAGGATCGTGTCCGGCGCGTTTCCCGTGTTCGTGACGTTCACGCGGAACGACACGATGTCGCCGGGGACGGCGTGCGCCGTCGAGTTGGCGATGCGAAGCTCGATGCCGTACTCGCGCACGACGGCGACCAGACGCACCTGCGCGCCCGTCTGCAGCGAGCTTGGGCGAACCGTCACCTCAAGCTCGGCGACCGTGCCGTTGGGCGCGGACAGCGGCGCCGTGACGTTGAGGTACACGTCCGTGCGCTCGCGCGGGGCCAAGAGGAACGTGGACTGCGGGACGAACCGCTGCGTGTCGCGGTCGGCCAGTCGCAGGAACTGCGCGCCCCACGTGTCGCGCTGCGAGCTGTTGACAAAGCGCGGCGGGTCGAACGTGAAGTTGTCCGGCGCCGTGCCGAGGTTCGTGAGCCGCAGCGTGAACGTCGTGGCCGAGTTGCGGTCCACCACGCGCGTGCCGTCGATGGCCTCGAGGAGCGTCGCGGCGCGCCCGACGACGGTCACGTTCACGACGGCCTGGCCGAAGTTCGAGGCGTCGGGCACGGGACCGACCTGCCGAGCGCGGATGACAAACGGAACGAGGCTCGGCTCGCGAGCCTCAAGCGGCGCATCGACCGAGAGGGTCACCTGCCGCGTGGCCTGCGGGCCGATGGCGCACGACGTGGCGCAGTCGCCGAACAGGACGCGCCAGCCCACCGGAGCGCCCGTCATCGTCTCGAGCTGGAAGTTGAGGTTGTCGTTCGACGGGTTCGTCACGTTGAGCGTGAAGAACGTCGCGTCGCCCGGCGCGATGGAGCGCGTGGACGCGTCGGCCGTGACGCGCAGGCCCGTGTTCACGCCCACGGTCGTCGTCCGAGGACGGACGACGTTCAACGTGAGACTCACGCAGTTCACGTTGAAGTAGTTCTGCGCGACGGGCGGCGCGCGGAAGCACTCGCGCTGCGTGCTGTCGTTGTTCTGCGACGACACCTGCACGTCGACCACTTGCGTGGCCTGCGAGCCCGACGTGGGGGCGTTGGCGCCCACCTGCATGAAGACGCCGGTCGTCACGTTGCCGCGCGCGCCAACCTGGAAGCGGGACGGCGCAAAGCTCACGGTGAGCCAGTCGGGCAGCTGCTGGCCGCGCGACACGTTGAGAAGGTAGGTGTCCGTGCTCGAGCCCTCGTTGCTCACGTTGAGCGGGAAGGCGACGAGCGCGCCCGGATGCACGTCGAGGATGTGCGCCGGACCCTGGATCGTCGGCGTGATGACGGAGGTGCCCACGCGGAACTCCTGCGCCGCGACGGTGTGGATCGTCTGGCTCGAGCCGCGGCCGGCGATCGTCGCCTCGATGCGCAGACGCGCGTAGTCGTCGATCGTGGCGTTGGCCGGGACGTGGACGCGCAGGTTCACGACGAACGCGGCGCCCGTCGTGTTCACCGGATCGCCCGTGCCGCAGCGAAGCTCGGTTCCGTTCGAGCAGCGGAAGGCCCGCGAATTGTTGACGGGCTGGCCGTGCTCAAAGAGCGTGGGCGGGCTCGTGAGGAAATTGTGGTAGGCGTCCGCCAGCGTGAAGTCCCAGCCCTTGGCGCGAAGCTGCGCGAGCGTCTCGCCCTCGGGAATCACGCGAAGCTCGAAGGGCCCGGCCGCGTGGGTGAACCCCGTCGCGTGGATCTGCCAGTCTGAGAACTGTCCGGGCGACTTGTACTTGCAGAACAGGCGGGAGGTCGCGGATACGGGCGGGCAGAACTGCGGAACGTCGGCCGTGAAGTTGGCGCGGCGCGAATGCCCGTCGATGAGCACCTGCTCGCCAAGCTCGACGAGCACCCGGTTCGAGCGGTCCGCAAGCTCGGTCGCTTCGGTCGAGTACGTGCGCCGGTACGAAAACGTCTGCGTGGACACGGACTTGGGACCCTGCAGGACGGCGACGCCGGTGGGCTGACGGGTGTCTTCCTCCACGCGCTCTACGTCCACGCGGACGTTGGCGACCGCGCTGCAAAGACCCTGCCACCCGCTGGGAAGGTGCAACGGATGGTCGTTCCACGCCGGCCAGACGCGCAGGTAGAAGAAGGTCTCCTTGCCCGGCTGCACGGTGATGAGGCCGTTGGCGTCGGCCGTGATGTTGTTCGTACGCGCCTCGTCGCTGCCGGAGGCGCGCGGGTAGACCGGGAACCAGACGAGACGGTAGGTCTCGTCGCCGTTCACGCGGAACGGGTCTCCCTGGCCGGAACCGCAGCGCGTCCGCTCGGCCTGCCGCTCCTCGGGAAAGATCTCCGACGAGGCCGAGGCGATACGGGCGCGGAACCGCTCGGGCTGGTCACCCCGGTTGACGACGCCGATGCGGTAGAAAGCCACGGTCGAGTAGCGCCAGTCCACTGGGTCCGTGGTGAGGTTCTCCTGGTTGGGCCCACCGCTGCAATCGGTGCGTTGGCCCTCGCGGTTGAGCTGGTTGGGGCAAATGTTCGGGTCGTCTCGTCCCTGACGAAGCACGCGGGTGAGGATGCCCGAGGTGATCGTGGTAAGGGCGTCCTCGAGGTCGCTTCCCACGCGCATGACCCGAAGCTCGAAGTCGCGCAGCTCCTGCACGACGGCCGAGGCGCAATTCTGCGCAAAGCAGTCGCGGAACTGCGCGGCGTCGCCCTGGCTTGCGGCCCGGAAGGCGACGTCCAGGCGCTCGCCCGTGGTGGCGTTGATGTGCGCGGAAACGCGAATGCGCAGGCTCGCAAGCGCGCCAGGCGGCACGTCCTCGAGGCGAAGCGTGGAGAAGTTGGCAAGGACGTGGGCGGTGTCCTGGTCGCGGCGCGTGAGGTTGAACGAGTCGACGTCGTTGCCGTGGTTCCAGACGCTCACGTTGAACTCGACGGCCCCGCCCTTGGTGACGTTCTTGAGCCTCTGGTCCAAGACGAAGATCTCGAAGCCCCGGATGGGCGCATCGGCGACGACCGTGGTCAGAAGCTCGATCTGGGCCCGCGCGGCGGCGTCGCCCTCGCTCGTGGCCGTCACGCGGATGAGGCTCGAGCTTCCCGCCGAGGCCCCGGGCGGCGGAAGGACGGTGGCCTGCACGAGCGTCGAGGTGCCAGGCGCGAGGATGGCGCGCGCGTCGCCCGTGACGTTGGCGCCCGTGAACCGGACCTGCCAGTTGGCGCCGCTGGGGGTAAGAACCTCCGACTGCAGACGAATCTGGTCTGGCACGCTTCCCGTGTTGCGAAGCTCCAAAAGGTAGGTGCGCGTGAGGCCCGGCCGCATGATGTTGGCGATGCGCCCGCCCACGTCCGACTCGCCCTTGCCTTCCTGCCGGAAGGGCGCAAGCTGCACTCCAAAGCCGCCAATGCGGAATACGGCGACGCCGCCGGCAGCGTCGCCCAGAGGCCGGTCTCCCTGGTTGCTGGCGCCGCCCATGGAGCCGGCGACCTCGAGGCGATACTCGCCCACGGCGACGTTGGGGCCAAATTCCCACACGCGGTCGTCGGGCCACGTGAACACGCGAATGGATTCGCGGCCCGACGACTGGTACCCGGCGAGGCACGGCTGGAAGGGCGTGGCGGGGCCCGAACAGGCCGGCATGAGCTGGCCAAGATGCACGACGGTCGCGTTGGGCGCGCGGAGGGAGGCCTGCCAAACCGACCGCCGGTCCGTGAAGGGACTGTCGCGGGGGGACGCGCTGGGGTTGTCGTAGCCTCCCCACGCGGACTTGACCGCGAAGTAGCCGATGATCCGCTGCGTATTGGCGCCCGGCGGCGGAACCCCAAAGGTCGTGCTCTGCGCGTTGTCGCGGCCGGTCACCCAGCTTGCGGCTTGGACCGCGTCGCGGGAATCCACGTCCAAGCGCGTGGAGGCCGCCGTCGTGCCGTGCCAGAGGGTCCACTGGCCCTGCAGGCCGCTCAGGCTGCGCACCCACAGGCGAAGGACGAGGTGGATGCCCTCGGGAACCACGATGGGCCCCCCGGTGGGGGTTCGCAGGGGAATCGTTCCCGTCGCAAACCGCTGGGTCGTAGGATCGAGCGCGGCGCCGCATTTCCGAATGGAGTTGCTGGCCAACTGTACGTCCTGCTGCGTCGCAACGGCGTCGGCGTCCGTCGCGAAGATGCCCACGAGTTCCGCGAAGAGCTCAATGTCGTGCGACTGCTCGTCGCGATCGGGTGCGTTGAGGGCCTGGCAGGCGCTGCTCGTGCTGGACGTGAGGTGGAATGTGAAGGATACGGTCTGGATGGTGAACGTGTGGTGGACGACCGGCATTAGGAGAGCGTACACCGTCTCGGACTGCTGCACCTCCGCGCCCATGACGATGGGCCGGGGGGCGGCGTTGGGGACGTCGCCTCCGGGCAGGGGGTTCGAGTTCATGAGTAGCGGAAACCCTGGGTCGCCGGGAGTGTCGGGCGAGGTGCCCGACGGGGGGTTCGGGTCCCGGATGAGATGCAGCGGCGTCTTCGTCGTCCAGTTCTGCCAGGCGATCGTGGGGGGCAGGAGGTTGGACGCGATGGCCTGCTCCGTGGGGGTGTCCCGCGCCGAGACCTGACCCACCAACACGGGCTCGAATCCGGGAATCGCCAAGGCGGCAAGCACCAGCGCAACGACGAGCCTTCGCGAACCTGAGACCACGGCAACCACCTGCAGAATTGTCCGGTCTGCGGACACCCGGAACGCTATTTAAGCATGCTGGATTGTCTCGCAAATCCCGGCCGCCGCGCACGAAAACGCGACGCGCCAAAAGCACGTCGCGGCGATCTCACGGACGTCGCGCGGATCGTCCGCGAAGCGCCAACAGGACGACGGCCGCCGCGGCCAGCGGCGCGAGCGTCTCGACCGCGGCCGGCCCAGGAATCGTCTCGCGCCGCCGCCGCTCCTCTTCCTCGGTGGGCGGCGGTTCGACGACGTTCGTGCTCACGACGACAAACGCCCGGGACTCGTGCGACAGGTTCGTGGCCATGGCGTCCACTTGCAGGCTCAGCCGGTCGCCTGGCGTGGCCGTCTCGGGCGGGCGGATGACGATGGAAAGCTCGCGCGTCTGGCCGCGCGCGAGGTAGAAGGGCACGCGGTCGTAGGCGATCGACCAGCCGCGAAGGAGCTCCGGCGTCGTGTCGTTGCCAAAGCACGGCGGGTGGGCGCCCACGTAGTTCGGGGGAAGCGGGCACGCGTGGAGCGAGAACGTGTTGGCAAGCGAGCCGTTGTTCGTGACAAGCAGCGTGTAGGCGGCCGGCCGGCCGATGGACGCCGTGCGGCTTGGAGGCTGCACCGTGAGCGCCACGCCAAAGTGCGGGTTCACGACCACGCGCAGCGACACCGACTCGTCCACGCCGTCGCCTTGCAAGCGAACCGTCACGAGATTCTCCGAGCCGTTGGCGGCCGACCCGGGCGCGCGGACCGTGAGCACGGCCGTGGTGGTCGCGCCCGGGTTGGCGCTGGCGACAGACGAGGAGAGGTCAAGCGGCCAGGCGCCGCCTTGCGTGGGGCGCTGCGAGAGTCCAAGCGTGAGGTCCACGGGGACGTTGCCCACGTTTGTCGCGTTGAGGAGGAAGTACGCCTCGGTGCCCGGCTGGATGCCCGATTCGTTCGTCGAGATCGACACGCGCACGGAAGGCGCCGAGGCCACCCGCACCTCGACCTCCGCCGAACGGACCGTGCCATCCCCGGCCAGCGAGGTCGCCGTCACGTTCAGCCGGTACGTCCGCGCGACGGTGCCTGGGCTTGGGGAGAGCGTCACGTTCACCGGAATGCTCTGGCCCGGAAGCGCGAGCACGAGGGGCGTCTCGACGCGCGGGGAGAGCTCGTGCCCCTCCATGACCGTGAGCAGGACGCGCCCGGCGGCCGAGCCTTCGTTCGTGACGTTGAACGTGAGCGTCGCGGCACGGCCCGGCACGATGGGCGCGGCAGGCGCCGGCGGGGCGGCGATCCGGTGGTCGAAGACGAGCCGATGCGCGTGCACCGCCCCGTCGGAGGCGGCTGCGAGCCGCACCTCGCCCGAATCGACCGCGCGGGCCATCCGCACGAGGCCGCCCTCGACGTCGAGGTCGAACAACGGCGTGCCGGAGGACACGTGGAAGACGCGCAGCGGTCTCCCCGCCACGGCCAGGTACTCGAGGTCGGGCGTTGCGCCAAGGTCGGTTGCTCCGCCGTCGAGGTCGGCGCTCCAGCGGAAGGCGTAGCTTCCAGCCTGCCGCTCGAAGACGTAGAGGCGCAGGGCATCGATGGCGGCCAGCCGCGCGCCGTCGTGGGAGATCGCCACGCGCACCACCGGCTGCGGCACGGCGCCGGGCGCAAGCGTGGAGAGGCGGAGGTTGAAGGCGACCGCGCGCGACGCCTCGGAGATCACGAGCAGCCTGCCCGCGTCCGTTCCCGCGGCAAGCCAGGCGCCGTCGTCGGAAAGGTCGACGTCCGTGATCGCGCTGTCGGCCTCCTGGATCGTGTGGCGCACGATGGGCGTCGACGCGGTGGCGGTCGTGGTGGCGTACAGGTGAACCTCGCCCACGACGAGGTCGCCCGAGAGCGCGCGGCCGCCGGCGGCAAGGTGCGTGCCGGCGGTGGAAAGGTCGATGTCGTTCACGCGTCCGGCAAACGTGGCCGACCAGGCGAGGGTCCTAGCGTCTCCGCCGCCGTAGAAGCGCAAGGCGCTGTTGCCCGTGTCTCCGGCGGCCGCGACGGCGGCGCGACGGCCGTCGGCCGAAAGGGCCACGGCGCGAACGGGCTGCGAGAGGGTCTCGGTCCACAGCGGGCTCTCCAGGCTCGAGGTCGCAAAGTAGGCTACGTTTGGCGCGTCCACGAACGGGGACCCTGCCAGAAGACGCGATCCGTCGGCCGCAAGCGCCACGGCGCTCGTCCCCTCGCGCACGGGGTCCTCGTGGTCTGCGCGGCTGCGAAGGTACCCCGAGACAAAGTCGAAGAGGAAAAGGTCGCGGTCGGAAGGGTCCGGCTGCGGAACGGGCCCGCCCGGCCGCGCGTCGGCGGTTCCAAGCGCAAGCACGCTGCCGGCGGAGGCAAACGCAAGCGCAAGCGGCGGACCGCCTCGCAGCGGCGGCGGAACGCCCTGGGGCCCGCCGGGATGCTCGACGGGCGCGGGGCTCCACGGCTGCGCCGGCGGAGGGGAGCCTACGGCGGCGGGCGCCGTGAGCAGGATCGCGAGGGCGATCAACAGGCCCAGGCGTGCGGCACGCACGCTAGCCTCTCCCCCCGCGACGGAGGACGACGACGGCGCCCAAGGCGCCCACGACAAGCAGCAGCGGCTCGAAACCGGGCAGGCCAAGGAACCCGCCGCCGCGCTCGCCCACGCGGGCCACGAGGCTCTTCTGGTCCACGCGGCGGCCCTCCTCGCCCTGCGAGAACACGTCGACGAAGATCGTGATCTCGTCGCCTGCCTGCGCGGCCGAGGGCGCCGTCACGCGCAGGCGCACGACGCCCTTGTCGCCCAGACGATCGAGGACGACCGTCTGCGACGAGAGCGACAGGCGCCAGCCGACCGGATTGCGCGGCTCGGTGCGGTTCTCGATCCGGAAAACGTCCCGCGTGTTGCCGTGGTTCTCGACCGTGAGGTTCACGACGGCCGCCTCGCCGGGCGCCAGCAGAAGATCCGTTCGCTCGATCTCGACCGAGCCGCCAAAGCGCGGGTTCACGCGCACGAGAACCTTCGCCGTGTCGCGGATGCCCACCTCGCCCCGGCTGGCTTCGGCGACAAACGAGAGGTCGACGAAGTCGCCGTCGGCGGCCCGGATCGAGCGCACCTCGAGCAGGACCTCGCGCGTGCCAAAGGCGGGGATCGTGACGAGCCCGTCGGGCTCAAGGCGCGTGGCCCATTCCGTGCCGGGCGACCGGCCCACCGCGGTCACCGCGAACCGGATGGTGTCCTCGCCGTTGCCCGTGTTGCGGAGCGTGAGTCGGACGTCGCGCCGCTCGCCGGGGTTCACGACCGTCTCCTGCGTGCGCGGCGTCACCTCGACCCCGTACACGCGGCCGACGACGGTCGGCACGGCGACCGAGCTCGAGGCGACCGAGCTTCCGCCGGCGGCGACGGAGCCGAGGCTCTCGGCGCGCACCGTCGTGATGTACGTCTCCGGCAGCACGTCGTCGGGGACCGTCACGTTCAGGAACAAGCGCACGTCGCGGCCCGGCGGGAGGGCCACGGTCGTTGCGTTGAGCGTGGCCGACCAGGCGCGCGGCTGCGTGGGCGGGATCACCTCCAGGCGGAAGTTGTCCGCGTTGGAGCCCGTGTTGCGGACCGTGACGAGGTACCGCGCCACCGAGCCCGGCTGCGTCGTGCGCGAGGCGGGGTCGGCCGAGAGATCGACGCCGAAGGATTGCTGGAAGGCGAAGACCCGGCCCTTGGCAGGCGTGCCGCCGGAGGCGGGCTGGTCGGCCACGGCCACGATCCGCTGCCCGTCGTGCGAGATGGCCACGCCAAGGACCGGCGAGGCCACGACCGCGCCGCCGGTTCCCGGAACCACAAGCGGCAGCTGCCAGACGGGATCGATCGTCGAGTTCACGAAGCCGTAGAGGTGCGTTCCGCCGGCGACGAGCCACTGGCCGTTGAACGAGTACGCAAGCGAGGAGATGGCCGCGCGCGAGCCGGCCTGCGCGCCGCGCCAGGGGCCAAGCGGCGTGGCGCTCGAGCCCACGTCGCCGGCGTTGGCGTTCTGCGCGTTGCTGCGGTCGTCGCGGTTGATGCGCCACGTGTACACGTCGCCGGCGTCCGTGCCGACGGCGAAGTTGTTGCCGTGGAACGAGATGGCAAGCGCCGTGATGCGGCCTTCGACCGAGAACTGCGCGTCGCACCGCACCCACGGCTCGTTGATGGCGTGGCGGTTCGTGCAGAGATACACGCGGCCGGGGCTTGCCTCGTCGGCCGCCACGAAGTACCGCCCGTCGCCTGCGATCGCGACGTGACGGATGGGGCTTGTCATGTTACCCCACTGGTTGTGCGTCTCGCGCGACAGAAGCGCCGGCGCCGGGTTGTTGGGCCCCACGCCGGCCGCGTTGGCGTCGAAGAGGTACACGGCGCCGGCGGGCGCGGGAGCGGCCACGTGGCGCGTGGCGCCCACCACCACGAAGCGGCCGCTCGAGGAGATGTCGACCGCGTGGGCGGCGGCCACGGTGCCGACCTGGCTGAAGACGGTGAAGTTCGTGACGTGCTGGATCGCGCCGCCCGAGTACGTGTAGATCGAGGTCTGGTTGCGGCCCGGCGGCGCGGTGCCCGTGCCGTCGCTCACGACGGCGACCGTGTGGCCGACCGAGGTTCCGTCCGAGATGGCGATGCCATTGATGGGGCTCGCCGACGCGCGCGAGGCGAGGGGCTGTGTCCCCTGCCATCCATAGACGTACCAGTTGCGCTGCGCGGCGTTCTCCTCGTCGACGGCGACAAGGAGCGCGCCGGGACCGCTCTGCGCGCTGCCGCGCGCAAAGCGCACGAGGCGCTTGCCCTCCACGAGAAGGCAGGTGGGGCAGGTGTCCTCCTCGGACCACAGGAGCCCGGCCTGCTGCGGCGGCTCCAGCCGGAACGCGAAGAGCTCGCGGTCCTGCAGGTCCTGCGCCGAGCCGTCCTTGGCGACGACGGCGACCGTGCGGCCCCAGTCCATGGAGACGCCGTTGACGCGGCCGTCGACCTCGTACCCGTTGAAGGTCATCGGCGTCGGCTCCCCGGCAAACGCGAGGGGCGCAAGCGCCGCAAGAGCAAGAAGGCTGAATGGTACGGCGAAACGGACTCCCAACGGGCTCACCGGTATCCGGGCGACCATCAGGCTCAGCCTATATATACTTGGTTTTTTTGGATGGGTCTCCGAAGGAAAACCCGCGCGCCACGCCCCGTGCGAATCCCCAGGTTCATCGAACTATCGCTGCCCGGCGGAAAGCGCCGCGGAGACCTCGCGCTGCAGGGCCGAGAGCTTCTCCTTGAGCCGCTCCTCCTGCCGCTTGAGCGAGTTCAGGCGCACCTCGGTGGTCTCCTTCGAGTCCTCGAGGTCCTTGGCGACGGTCTGCCGGTCCTTCACGCGGATGAGAAGCGTGCCAACGCTCCGGTAGACGGGCGCGTCCTCGGGCGTCTTGGCAAGCTCCTCGAGCGTCCGCTCCATCTCCTTCACCTGCATCTCGAGCTGGACGCGCTGCGAGACGATCGTCTGCGCCTGCTGCTGGATCTGCTGCAGCTGCGCGATCTGGTTCCGGATCTGCGGCGGGATGTCGGCGGCCAACGGGATCGCCGGGGCGCAATGCGCCGTCCCGCTTTTAAGCGTGCGCACCTGCGATGAATGATCATCGCAGCCGCCGGGGCGAACCCGCCGATGGCTTTTTCCCGTGCGCGCCGCTCCTTGCGCGCATGCGACGGCCCGTTCCCGTGCTGCTTGCCGCCGCCCTTGTCGCCGGATGCCTGGGTCCCACCCCAAGCGCGCCCGACGACGCCGTCCCGCCCGCCCTCGGTTTTCGCCCCGACTGCTCGATCGCTTCGGGCCTTGACCGGTGGCCCGACCCCTGCACGGCGCGCGTCTCCTGGAACGAGGCGCCCGCCAAGACCGAGATCGACCTTGCCGTGAATCCGCTCGACCCGAACAACGTCGTGGTCGCCTCGAAGGACCTCGACCCGCGCGCGAGCAACTGCGTCTGGTCCGTGGCGCAGGTCACAAAGGACGGCGGGAGGACGTGGAAGACCGTGTACGTAGGCGGCGACCGCGCCAACCGCGAGCCGGTCCTCGTGCCCTACTCGTGCGTGACCGATCCCATCCTCGTGTTCGACGCAAACGGCGTCCTCTACTACGCCCTGCAGGCGTACCGGTGGGCGGTCTCGCCCCGCGACGTGCCCTCGCTTCCGACGGGCTGGCCGTACCTCGGCTCGGCCTTCGTGCTCGCGGTCAGCCGCGACGGCGGGGAGACGTGGGGCACGTTTGCGCACATGGCCGTGGGCGACGCGCAGCTCGTCTTCCACGACTACCCGCGAATGGTCGTGAACCCCGCCACGAACTCGGTGCACTCGGTCTGGAACGGGTGGACGACGACGTGGGGCGACTCCACGCGGGCGCCCCGCTCGTTCACGGACGTGCCCGGCCAGTACGACACGGTGTCCGTGTGGGCCGTGACGGCGCGCAGCGAGGGCCGCGAGGTGGACCGGCCTGTGAACTTCTTTGCGCCCGACGCGCCGCGCACGACGCAGTTCTTCGGCGGGCTTGCCGCCGACGCGGAAGGCCGCGTGTACGTCACGGTCGTGAAGTCGCCGCTCAACGAGGATCAGCGCCCGGCCGTCGAGGACGTGTTCCTCTACGAGAGCGTGGACGACGGCCGCAGCTTCCAGGAGGTGGGCCGCGTGTTCTCGTACGCCCGCGGCACGCAGGGCGACGGGCCGGCGCGCAACGCCGCGTGGCGCGCGCCGGTCCACGCCGAGCTTGCGGCGGACCTTGCGACCGGGCGTCTGTACGCCGCCTACACGGACGAAGCGCAAGGACACCGCGACGTCCACGTCCGGTGGAGCGACGACCGCGGCCGCACGTGGTCGGAGCCCGCCCGGGCAAACCTCGACGAAACGGCCAACGACCAGTTCTTCCCGCGCATCGTCGTCGCCCGCGACGGGGCGGTGCACGTCCTGTACTACGACCGCGCCTTCGACCCCGCCGACAAGCTCCTCGACGCGAGCCTTGCAACAAGCGTGGACGGCGGCGCGACGTGGACGAACCTTCGCCTCACGGCGTCTCCGTTCGACGGCGACCTCGGCAAGCACCAGACGACGCTTGGGCCCTTCATCGGCGACTACAACGGCATCGGCGTGGCAAGCGACGGGACCGTGTGGACCGGCTGGGGCGACACGCGCACGGGCGTGGCCGAGGTGGCCGTGGCCAAGGTGCTTGCCCCGTGACCACGCTCGAAGCCATCGCGCTTGCGGCGCTGCTCCTCGTCGCTCTTGGATGCGTGGCCTTCCCGGTCGCCTCGGTCCTCGTCGCGCGCCGGCTCCAGCGCGAAGCCCTCGCGCAAACGTTTGCGGAATGGAAGCCGCCCGTCACGGTGGTGCTGCCCTGCCGCGGCGAGCAGCAGGGATTCGAAGAGAACCTTCGCGCCATCGCCGCGCAGGCGTACCCCGACTTCGAGCTTCTCGTCGCGGTCGATTCGGCCGACGATCCTTCCGCCGATGCGTTCCGCCGCGTCGCGCCTCCCCGCGCGCGGCTTGTGGTCGTGGACCGCGACGGCGCCGACGCGCCGGAGTTCCGAAGCGGCAAGGCCCGCGCGCAGGCGACGGCCGTGCGACGCGCGCGCCCGGCGTCGCGGGCGATCGTCTTTGTCGACGCCGACGTCCGGCCCGCGCGCGACTGGCTCTCCCGCATGGTCGAGCCGCTTTCCGACCCGGCGGTGGGCGCCGTCACCGCGTACCGGTGGTACGTCTCCGAGCGGCACGGTTTCTGGTCGCGCCTTCGAGCGCAGTGGAACGGCACGGGCCTCGACGCCATGCTGCTTTCCCGGTACCGCTTCTGCTGGGGCGGCAGCATGGCGCTGCGGCGAGAGACGTACGAGCTTGCGCGCGTCGAGGACGCCATGCGCGAGGCGATCGCCGAGGACGTCGCCTTGACCCGCGCGGTCGAGCGGCTGGGCCTCTTGGTCGCGTTTGCCCCTCGCGCCTGCTCGGTGAACGTGGAGGACACCGACCGCGGCGGTTGCCTCGAGTGGTGCGTGCGGCAGACGGCTCTCACGCGCGAGAGCATGCCGCGCCTTTGGCGCTTTGCCGCCGCCGTCTACGGAGCTTCCGTGGCCCTGTTCGTCTTGGGCGTCGCGGCAGCGGCCGCCGGCTTTGCGCGCGCGGACCCGACGCTTGCGCTTGCCGGCGCTGCCATGACGATCCCCGTGCTTTCGAACCCGCTGCGCACGCGCATGCGTTGGCGGTTCTTCCGCGAGCTTCTGCCCGGCCACCGGCCGCTCCTGGACGCAGAGCGCGACTCGGCCGCGACCTCGCTTTTCCAGCCGTTCCTCATGCTGTACGTGCTGCACCGCTCGCGGCGCGTGCGCGCGATCGCCTGGCGCGGCCGCACGTACGCGCTGCGCCCGCCGCGGAGGGTCGCGCCGGTCGCCCGTTAAGGCCGGAGGAATCGGTGACCCGGTGTCGCCGGCGACACCGCGTTCCAAGAAAGTGTGGACGAGAGCATGGTTCATTCCAAGGAAGTGTGCAGAGAATTCATGGTCTTCCGCGCGGGAGAAAGGTCGCCGATTGCGAACCATTGCCACGCAATTGGTGGGGACATCGGGTCCCCCCTCCCATTCCATCGATCGCGTCAGCGCGCGAAGCGGCGCACGCGCTCGACGATCTCCGCCTTGGGAACGGCGCCAAGCAGCCCGTCCACGGCTTTTCCGTCCTTGAAGACGAGGACCGTGGGAATGCTTCGGATCTCCCACGCCGACGCCGTGATCGGATTCTGGTCCACGTGCAGCTTGGCAAACGTGGCGAGACCGGCAAACTCCTTCGCAGCCGCCTTGTAGGCGGGCTCCATCGCGCGGCACGGCATGCACCAATCGGCCCAAAAGTCGACGACCACGACGCCCGGCCGCGACACGGTGGCGTCGAAGGTGGCGTCCGTGAGATGAACGATCTCACCGTCGGCCGGGGGAGACGCGGCCTGGCCGGCGAGGCTTCGTCGCAGCCGCTCGCGGATCGCCTCCAGCTCCGGATCGGTCCCCGTGTCGTCCACGAGGGGAAATCGCCGCCACTCTTGTAAAGGCAGAGGGCCCGGCCGACCCTCACGAACCCTTTATGCGAAAAGGGGATTCTGGCGGGCCATGCGCGGGTGGGTGAGCGCGGCCGTCGTCGTGAACCTCTTCTTGGCCGGCTGCGCCCTGCCAAGCCAAGTCGCCGGCACGCCGATCGCACTGGAATGCTTCGAAGGACAGGCCTGCGCACGGACGCTTTCCATCGAAGGCGGGCAGCCGCCGTATGCGTGCGCGCTTGCTCCGGGCAGCGCCGTTCCCGAGCCTTTCGCCCTCTCCGGGTGCAACCTCACGGGCACGCCGTCGTTGCTGGCGGCCGGCTCCACGCGATCCGTGCTTCCCGCCTTTGCCGTGACCGTGACGGACAACGCCACGCCTCCGCGCAGCGAAACCCTCGCCGTCACCCTTTCCATCGTTGCCGCGCCGCCCCGGCTGCTGCCCGTCGTGGGCGCCTTCTGCGTCGTGGACGTTCCGTGCGACGGCAACGCGCGCGTGGCGACGGGGCAAGGCGGCGTTCCTCCGTACCACTTTCAATCCGACACCTTCCGCGAGGGCGCGCCGCCGTTGGGCGTGGTCGTGGGCGTCGACGGGATCATGACCGGGATCGCCCGCCAGGTCGGCGTCTTCGTTTTCCCCGTTTGCGTCGTCGATTCGGTCGCAAAGCAGGACTGCGGACCGGTCACGCTCGCGGTCCGGCCGGCAAACGACACGCCGCCAAGCTGTCCCTGCGAGCCTCTTCCGGACCTTCTTGTCACGCGCATCCTCTGGGACCCGGCCGGAACGCTGCGCGAAGGCGACGAGGTGGCCTTTGGCGCGCGCGTGGACAACGTGGGCCAGGCGCCGGCGGGCCCCTTCGCGATCCTTCTTGAGCTCGACGGCACCTTTCTGCGGCTGCGGGAGGTCGAGTCTCTGGCTCCCGGAGCCTACGCCGCTGCCGTTGCGACGTGGCGGGCGGTCGCGGGCAGTCATACCTTGCGCGCGGTGGCCGACTCGGGGGACGCGGTGGCCGAATCGGACGAGACGAACAACGAGCGGACAGAAGCGCTCGTGGTTGACGCCCGGGATCCGCCACCCCCGCCGCCGCCGGCGCAAGCCAACGCGCAGATCCTTTCGGTGTCGTGCAGCCGATCCTTCTCGCATTACGAGTCCTTCTACGAGACAACGTACTACGACGTCGAGATCCAAGCGCAAGGCGCCATGGCCGGACCCACCGGGACGCAGATCCAAGCCCGCGCCTCGATCCGCTGGGGCTCAAGCGCCCACAGCGTCTCGAGCCGAGAGTTTGAGGCTTCCTGGTCGCGCCTGAACGCATACGCGCGCGAAAGGACGGCCGGCGATCCCGCGGAGGGAACGTGGACGGCCACGTGGCGCCAGGACGATTGGGCGTCCAAGCCGGGCGAGTACGCGCGCGTCACGCTCACGCTCGTCGTTCCGCGCTCCGACGGCGGCCGAGACGTGAGCGACGTATTCTCCGACCGGCCCTGCTAACGCGTCGGCGCGGGCTTGCCCGCCCCGTGGAGGGCCCGGCTTGGAATCCGCTCGGACGGTGTTCAAGTCCCTCGGTGGCGCCTTACGCGCCGACGAACATGAAGATCCATTCGCTTGCCGCCGTCGCCGTCGTGCTCGCCTCCACGCTTGCCCTTGGCGTTCCCCTCGTCGTGGAGGAGGAGCCCCCGCACGCCTCGCCCGCGCCCCTCGTTGACGAGACGCCGACGTTCACGGCGCAGCGCATCCTGGACCGCGAGCGCGCGGGCGGAGAGCCCGTGATCGCGATCCTTCCCTCCGGCACGATCCTCGTGGCCGCGCACCCCGGATGGACGCACGCCAATCGCGCCGACCCCAACCTCGTCACGGGCGCCAACGGCCAGTCGTACGTGTGGCGATCCGCCGACGGAGGCGAGACCTTCGCCCGCGTGGCTCGCGTCGGCGGGACGGGCGACGTGCCCGGCCTTGCGAACGTGCCGTTTTCCGACTGCGTGCCAGGCCTTTCCGATCCCGACTTTGCCGTCACGGCCGAGGGCGTTGCGTACTTCACGGACTTCTACAAGACGGGCGCAAGCGTCCTTCGCAGCCTCGACGACGGGCAGACGTGGGAATGCCGCAACCTCGAGGACGGCCCCACCCGCAAGGACCAGGATCGGCCGTGGCTTGCCGCGCGCGGCGACGAGGTCTTCTTCGTTTCGAACTTCGGCGGCGGCCACAAGGTGCTGCGCTCCGTGGACGGCGGCGCCACCTTCGTCCACGTGGGCACGGCACGCTGCGGCGGCGACCTGTCGATCGGCGCCGACGGCCTTCTGTTCGTCGGGTGCTCGGGCGGCGGGCTCGAGCGCTCACGCGACGGCGGCGCCACGTGGACGCGCATCTCCCCGCGCGGTCCGCAGCTTGTCGGCGCGGCCGCGCTGCCGGAGCCGGCCATCGACGCGGCCGGCAACGTGTACGTGGCGGCCGTGGGATTCGCCGACCGCAAGGTCTACCTGTCCGTCCTTCCCCGCGACGCCGACGCCTTCCTGCCGCCGTACACCGTAAGCGACGCGCCGGTCGTGCCCTCGGGCGAGAAGATGTGGCCCTGGGTCACGGCTGGCAGCGAGGGACGCGTGGCCGTGACGTGGTACGGCACCGAGGGTCCCATGACCCTCGAATCCGAGTGGCGCGTGTTCGTCTCCTTCGTGACCGAGGCAGCCTCGGACTCGCCGACGGTGACCACCGTCGTCGCGACGCCGCAGATCGTCCACCGCGGCCGCATCCAGCCGGGCCTTGCCCTCGGGCTTGCCTGCGACTTCACGCTCGACTGCGTTCGCAACCCGCGCGACCGGCGCATGGGGGACTTCTTCGAGACGGCCGTGGACCCTCAAGGGTTCCTGCACGTCGTCTACTCGGACACGCAGGCGGTGGGCGCAGGCGGCCTCGAGGGCGTGCCGGCGGGAATCTCGCACGTGGGATACGTGCGGCAGACCGGAGGCGTGCGCCTGTACGCAAGTCCCGCGGACGTGCACTGGTACTCGTAGACGCCTGGGGGACCGCGGACGTTCAGACGACCCGGTCGTTGCCGCGGAGCGCCGGAACGGCCGTTTCCGGCGCGGGCGCGTACCGCTTGCGGCGGCCCGGCCCCGCCACGTGGACGAGATCGCCCGCCTCGACGAGGCGCCGCACGTGGTAGTGCAGAAGTGGCAGCGGCACGCCAAGCGCCCGCGCGTACTCGGCCAGGCGCCGGCCCGGATCGGCGGCGACGGCGCAAAGAACCTCGCGGCTGCTCGCAGAGACGGCGGCCTGCCCGACGTGGGCGACCTCCCCGGCCGCCACGAACACGACGGCGCGCCCGCGACGCACGGAGCGCGCCATGCCGCTTCGCTCGAGCACACGCAGATGGTAGCCCACGGCCGTCCAGTGGAGGCCAAGCTCGGCAGCGAGGACCGAGGGGGAGGCGCCCTTGCGCGCCCGGATCGTCTCGAAGATGCGGCGGCGGACCGGGTGCTCGAGCGCCTGGTGCGCCCGGATGCGGTGGTAGAGGACTGCGCCAAGAAGCGCAAGGCCCAAGAGGAGCACGGTGGCGGCCACCGCGGGCCGCTCCAGCACGGACAAAGCCGGCGTTTCCTCCCTCGCGCGCGCGTGGAACGCGGGCGTCGCGGGAGCGGGCGCCGGCCAGAGATCGGGCAGGCGCTCGACGGATCGGGCGGCGACGCCAGCGGCCGTGGCAACGCGGGAGGCGGAACCGTCGCCGAAAGGCGACGCGAGCGGGCCGCCGGCTTGCGCGCGCGCGGCGGGGGAAAGTCCACTCTCCGCCGGCGGCGGAAGCCGCGCGTCGGGCACTTCGAAACGTTGGCCGAAACGGAGCTCCTCGACCGCAAGTCCGGTGGGAGCATCCGCCGGGATTCCCGCGTGGACGCTCGTGCTTTCGAGCAGAAGCGGGCGCCCGTCCAGGGATTCCACGGACACGTCCCGCCAGGCGTCCGCCGCACCGCCCAGGACGGATCGAAGCTCCTGGACGACGATGTCGAAGACGTCGCAGACCCGGTCGGGCGCCAAGCCCTCCCATGCGCCGCCCAGCAACGTGCCATCGAAAAGCCCGGCCTCGGGATCCTCGACGTCCCCGGGCCAAAGCCCCCACACCCGATCGAGCTGACGGGGCCCCGTGGCGGGGGGTTCCGGATTCGTGCGGTCGGCCGGATCGACCGTCCGGCCGATTTCGGGGAAACCGGAAACGAACCACCGAAGCGTCGACGACGACTGCTGGAGGGTCTCCGAAACGTCCAAGAGGACGCGCGCCACGACGCCGCCAACGGGAAGCGCGGGCGTCGAAGGGGGCGGAAGGCGGTCGAGGGCCTGCCGCGGAGCGAGCGACGGGGACGGCGTGGAAGGCGGTGCGGGCGCCGCGGGCGCGGGCGTGTGGGACTGCACGCGGCCTCCGGCCTCGGAATCCACCTCCGCGCGGGCGCCCGATCCGCTCACGGTCACGACGACCTCGCCCGCCGACGCGGAGGCGCCAAGGACCGTGACGGCCAGAACAAGACCAAGAAGCGGCGCTGCGCGCACGCGGCAACCCATGCGCATGGGCGTTCGGTAGACAACGCCCCTGATCAAGGTTCTTCTCTAATCTTTGAACATTTGCCTAGCACACGTCTTCATCACGAGCTCTGCGCCACGCTTGGCCTTCGGCCGCGGGCGCACCGCCGCGCGCTCCGCGGCTTCCGCGACGGCCTTGCGACCAAGGCAGGATCAAGCTTGGCCTACAGCACGACCCGCCGCTCTTCCTTGACGGTGTTGAGCACAAGCTGCGTGTTGCTGCGCTCCACGTGCTCCATGGCGAGCATGTCCTTGATGAACTCGTTCAGCTCGTCGCGATCGCGGAAGCGCGCGATCACCATGCTGTCCCACTCGCCCGTCACGTCGTAAACGCCAAAGACGTGCGGGTTGCGCGCGATGCGCTGCTGCACGTCCATGAGCTTGCCGTGGGCGATGCGCACACCCACGATCACGACGAGGTCGTAGCCGATGCGCGAGCCGTCCACGACGGGGACGTAGCCCTTGATCACGCCCTCGCCTTCGAGCCTGCGGATGCGGTTCGATACCGTGGAGAGGGAAACCTCGAGCTCCCGCGCGATGTCGCGGAAGCTCTTGCGCGCGTTCTTGTTGAGCGAGCGGATGATCTTCGTGTCGAGGTCGTCAAGCTCGACCACGGGACGGGCCGTGCGCGCGTCGGTCATGGGTTTCGATCGACCGGCGTTTCATAAAGATTTCGATCCTTTGCGCGACGGGCTTCCAAAATGGCGGTCGTGTGACCGTCGCATGGGCGATCCGATCGCCCGGATAGGCTTAAGCCTCCCACCTTGCATCGCCTCCTTGGTCGCCATGATCGGCTACGTCCTCATCCGGACGGCTCCGGGCAAGGAGCACGACGTCTACCAGCAGCTCGAGAAGATCCCTCAGATCAAGGAGAAGTACGGGCTCTTTGGCGAATACGACGTCATCCTCAAGATCGAGGCGACCGACGCGGACGACGTGACCGAGATCGTCGTCGGCAAGGTCCGGGCCATCAACGGCGTCGTCGACACGAAGACCTTCATCGGCACGCAGTTCCAAGGCTAGAACCGCAGCCGGGTCGCCTAGCGCCGACGGCGCAGGGCGATCGCCGCAAGGACCCCAAGCGCCGCCAGCGGCGCGAATCCTGGGGTCCGCGGGGGAGGCGGCGGAGCGGTGCCGTTCCCGTTCGTGTCGTTTCCGTTGCCGTTCCCGTCGTTGACGGGCGGCTCGCCGGCCACGTTCACCGTGTGGGCCTTGGCGTCGGGCGCGGCGGCCGGGATGCCATCGGGCGGGCAGGGGCTTTGGGAGCCAACCTCCGTGAAGGCGCGCACGTTCACGGTCGTAAGGCCGGGAACCGCGTCCTCGGGAACGTCCACCCGCAGCGTCGCATCCTCGGTGCGGTTGTACGCGCCCGTCGGCAGCGTGCTGCTGTAGACCCCCGCCGGGACGGGGAACTCGATCAGGCTTGTGATGTTCACGGACAGTCCGCCTGGGCTTGTGGCCTCGAGCAGCACCTGCACGCTCGTCGACTGAACGCACTCCACGTTGTTGAACCGCAGGTTCACCTGGAAGCGCTGCTCGTGCGTGCCGCCCTGCGCGATCGTGTGCGGCCCCGGCGGAAGCGCGACGATGTGAACGGAAGCGACCGGCTGCCCCTGGCCCATGGCAAGCGGCGGAAGCAAGGAGAGCGCCAGTAGCGCGACGATCCAAAGAGCGATCGAACGCATGCCGATCGTGCGTGCACTTGCCGACGGAGTTATAAAACGTTCGGTCGGTGTCGGCGCGTGGACGCGCGCGCGATGACCCTCCGCGAGGCCCGGGGCAACGCGCACGAGAGTACGTCGCTTGCGCGCACCGCGCTTGTCGTCTGGCGCTCCCTGCGTCCCGAATTCTGGCTCGTGTGCATCTTCCCGATGTACATGGGCTACGTGATCGCCGCGCGACAGCCGTTTCCCGACGTCGCGCTGTGGCAGGCCGTGTGGACGCAGGCGCTCACGACCGGCGTCGACCTTGGCGTCGTGGCCGCCGCGACGGGACGCTGGTTCGCAGGGCAGTACGCCTTTGTCTTTGCCATCCTGTGCATGGGTCCGCTCATCTGGGGATCCACGCTCCTCTTCAACGACGTCTGCGACCTTGCCGCCGACGTCTCGAACCCTCGGCGCAGCGAGACGCCGCTCGTGCGCGCCCTCCTGTCGCCGCGCACGGCGATGCGGCTTTCGGTCGCGCTTGCAATCGCCGGCCTTGCGCTCGCGGCTCTCATCTCCCCCGTCTTCCTGGCCCTCATGGCCGCTTGCCTGGCGCTTTCGTGGGCGTACTCGTCGCCGCCGCTCCGCCTGAAGGGCCGCGCCGGATTCGACCTTCTCGTGAACGTCTTTGGAATCGGCGTCCTTTGCACGCTTGCAGGCTGGAGCCTTGCCGCGCCCCTGGAAGCGTTCCCCTTCCCCTACCTCCTGCAGCCGATCCTCCTCCTGGCAAGCGCCTACGTGCCGACGACGATGGTGGACGAGCCCTTCGACCGCGAGTACGGCTTCGACACGATCGCCGTGCGCTTGGGGATCGTGCGCGCGTGGTGGTTGGGCTTGGCCTTCGTGCTTGCCGCAAACGCGCTCTACGCGCTCACGGCCTGGTTCGACTACGTCGTGACGTGGCGGGTGTTCGAAGTGACCTGGCCGCTTGTGGTCCTGGAGACCGTCGCCTACGCCGTCGGCTTCTATCCGTGGAACGGCCGCCTGCCGACCCGGCGCGCGTTTGTGGCCATCGCGGCCGCCGGAATCCCCTTTGGCCTTGGCCAGGCGATCTTCATCGCGCACTACACGGGCGCGCTGTTGCTTTGACTACGGCGTCACGCCGCCCCACAGGCGCGAGCGCGTGGCGCCAAAGGAGGATTGCACGCTGTTGAGCACGATGCGGTCGCCCTCCTCGATCGCAAGCGCCTGCCGCTGCGGGTCGGACGTCTCGTCGATGGGCCCCATGACGGCCTCGCCGCGGGGCGACTTTCGGAGCGCGTCGGGCGTGCGCGCCGTGAGTGGGACGACGCAGAAGAGCGCGCGCAGCAAGAGCGGGATTCGGTGCGCGCCGTCCACCTTCGAGACGGTGACGAGGTCCTCGTACGGCGTGAGATCCGTGTTCTGCGAGAGGGCCTCTTCGCGGATGCCGATCTCCCCCGGCGCAAGCTCGCGCGAGAAGCCTCCGACCGGTGTCACGTAGAAGTCCCGAAACGCGCGGATCGGGAAGGGCGCCTCGTCGAACCCGTCGATCCGCTTACCCCACTTCCGCATCCAGCCCTTCGTTCTGCATTCCACGCTATAAGCCGTTTTTGCTTTTGCGCCGGAAAAGCGGCACGTTTTCAGTCGTTCCGCCGACGAACGCCCGGGACAGTCGTCGTCGCCCGCGGCAGCTCAGGGGCCGACCGATCGACCGCACGCGCCGCAAAACGCCGCTCCCTCGGCAAGGTAGGCGCCGCAAGCGGGACAGAAACGAGCCGCAGAAGGCGGTGGAGCCGGCCACGGAACCGGCACGAAGGGAGCCGGCGCAGGCGCGGCAAGCGAGGCGTATACCAAGACGGCCGCCGCAACACCCACCGGCGTCATGACCAACGAGACGAGGACGCCGCCGGCCTGCTGCGCCAGGGCCTGGACGAGGATCGACTCTCCGCCCAAGGCGAGCGAGAGGGGCGCCGTCGCGATGGCCGAAAGGATGGCCCCCACAATCGCCAGGATCACAAGGAGCCCCAGGATGGACAGGCGGCTTCCCTGCGTGAGGGCTCGGCTGCGCGACAGGCGGTCGCCCACCGCGCCGGGCGCCTCGAGCGCGGCCGCCACGGGCGCGACGTACCACCGCAGGTACAGCCAAACGGCGAGCACGATGGCGCCAAGGAGGCTCAGGAAGACAAGCGGCGCCACGGCGACGAACGCCTCCGGCGACGCGGCACCCGCGACAAGCGTCAAGAACAGCGGCGCAAGGCCGCCCACGATAAGGAGCATGGGCACAAGCATGGTGACAAGCAACGTGACCGCGAAGTGGCCAAACCGTCCTTGCCCCATCGCCCACGCCTGCGAGAGGCCCCGGCGCTCGCCGCGCAACAGGCCGTCGGTGACGACGATGCCAAAGTACACCGCAAAGAGCGTGAACACGAAGCCCGCCACGCCCGCAAGCGCCGTGGGCGCGGCGAGGTTCGCAAGGAAAAGCGCGGGCGAGGCCTCCGGATCGGGAAGGTCCGACAGGAAGGCGACGAGAACGAGCGCGCCAACGAGCCCCTCGAGCACGATGAAGACGCCCATCGTCGAGACGTACAGCCCGAGGTTGTCGAACACGATGCGGAAGGCGCCCGAAAGCACCTGGCCCAGGTCCATCCGGCCCATCTACGCCACCAATTGGCGCCCGCAGGCCGCGCAGAAGCGGTTCGAGGCCGCGTTGGGCGCGTTGCACGTCGGGCAGAAAACGTTGGGCGCCCCGTAGCCGGAGCCGGAAGGCGCTCCCGGATACGTGGAGTCGACCGGACGAGGCGGCGGGCTCGGGGCGTAAGGGGGCGGCGGCGCCCCGTAGGGCGGGGCGTAGCCCGGCGGCGGCGACGCGTACCCGTACGGCGGCGGCGCGCCCGGAACGCCGTAGGGTCCGCGCTCGGGCGGGCGCACCACGAGCCAGATGACGACGCCGATGAGGCCCGTGAGAAGGACGATGAGGAGCCACAGCACGGCGTTGTCGCCGCGTTTTTGGGCGTCCGTATAGACCCAGATCGCCAGCACGATCTGGACGGCAAGCATGACGAAGAAGAACAGGAAGATCATGCCGGCGACGCCGGCTGCCATGCCAAAGTCGCCCTGCTGGACCCGCGTTGCCGCGTCCACGAACCAGCGGCCAAGCTCCTCCCGGGTGGTGAACTGCATGGGGGCCGGGCGACCGAATGCGGGCCGCCGGAGATAAGGCTATCCGCGCGCCCCTATCCGTCGCGCAGCCGGCGGGGAGCCTCGAGGACGAGGGAGAGCTCGCGGTGCTGCGAGCGGAAGTACCGGCGGCCCTTCTCCCGCCTCTCCTCGAGAAGCGGAAGGAGCTTCTGGATCGCAAGGCCCACCGTTCCCGGCTTCTCGTCGATGCGCTCGGCGATCTCGGAGAGGAACAGCCACCCCTCGCCCCGCTTGCGCTCCTCCATGAGAGCCGCGAGGATGCGAACGTTCACGCTTGCCGAAAGCACGCGGACGATCGCCTCCATCTCCGGGGCGTCGCGGGTCAGCGTAAGCTCGCGGGCGGGCATCCGGCCGCCCAACGCCCGCCCAGGATTTATTGATTTCGTAATATCATAATCGCACGATTTCGTGACGTCGTAGTTTCGTGATTTTACGAAACATTTAAAGCGCGCAAACCTGTTCCAGGCCCGGGACGGGGGACGCGCGTCCCTCGCGGGACGGATGGGACGGAGGCTCTGGGCCGCCTCCGACGATACTACCAGTCCGTGCATCGGCCCCCCTCCCCTTCTTCTCCTTCCCCGCGGGCCAACGTTTTTATCCTGCCGCCGTCGCTGTCGGCCCGACGCCATGCGCCTGCTCTTCATCCACGCCGACTCGGTCGAGTACGAGGCCAAGAAGCCCGCGTTGAAGGGCGTTCCCGAGCTTCCCGAGGACCGCCGCCGCGGCGCCATGACCGAGGCGCTTGTCGTCTACTACTCGGTGGAGGCGGGCGACGAGGCCGATGCGGAAGGCCTCTGCAAGCTCGCGCTCCAGAACATCAAGGACGTGGCCGGCCAGGTGAAGGTCGCAAACGTCGCGCTCTACCCGTACGCGCACCTCTCCTCGACGCTTGCCAAGCCCCAGGACGCCATGCGCGTGGGCGAGACCCTCGTGCAGACGGTGCGGGCGGACGGCTCGTTTGCCCTGCTCGCCGTTCCCTTCGGGTACTACAAGTCCTTCTCGCTGAAAGCCAAGGGCCACCCGCTTGCGGAGCTTGCGCGGACGATCCGGCTCGACGCGTCGGCCGCGCCCGGCAAGGCCGGGACGCCAGTCGATGTGCACCGAAAGGGGGCTCCGGAGGGCGCGCTTGGCAGCCGCACATCGTCGTCGGCGGACTCGGAGGCCGTGAAAAGGGAGAAGACCCTCCAGTCCACCTGGTACGTCCTCACGCCCGCAGGCGAGCTCGTTCCGGCCGCGTCGTTCGACTTCTCCTCGCACCGGACGCTCGAGAAGCTCTACCGCTACGAAAGCGCCAAGGTGCGCGCGACGGCGGGCGAGCCGCCCCACGTGAAGCTCATGCGCGAGCAGGAGCTCGTCGACTACGAGCCCGGCTCCGACTCGGGCAACTTCCGCTGGTACCCCAAGGGGCAGCTCGTGAAGCGCCTCCTCGAGGAGCACGTCTCGAACCTCGTCGCACGCGCCGGCGCCATGCGCGTCGAGACGCCCATCATGTACGACTACCAGCACCCGGCGCTCTCGAAGTACCTGCAGCGTTTCCCCGCGCGGCAGTACACGGTCCAGAGCGAGGACAAGGAGTTTTTCCTCCGCTTCGCCGCGTGCTTTGGCCAGTACCTCATCGGCCACGACATGACGATCAGCTACAAGCACCTGCCCCTGCGGCTCTACGAGCTCACGCACTACTCGTTCCGGCGCGAGCAGAGCGGGGAGGTGGCGGGCCTGAAGCGCCTCCGGGCCTTCACGATGCCCGACATGCACACGATGGTCGCCGACGTGGCGCAGGCCAAGGAGGAGTTCGAGGGCCAGTTCCGCCTCTCCATGCGCTGGATGGACGACCTCGGCGTACCCTACGAGGCCGCCGTGCGCTTCGTCCGCAGCTTCTACGAGGAGAACAAGGACTTCGCCGCCACCCTGCCCCGCCTCCTGGGCCGCCCCGTCCTCGTCGAGATGTGGGACGAGCGGTTCTTCTATTTCGTCACGAAGTTCGAGTTCAACGTCGTGGACACGAGCGACAAGGCAAGCGCGCTCTCCACCGTCCAGATCGACGTCGAGAACGGCGAGCGCTTCGGCATCGCCTTCGCCGACGCTTCGGGCCAGAAGCGGCACCCGCTCCTCCTGCACACGTCCATCAGCGGGAGCGTGGACCGCAACGTGTACGCCTTCCTCGAAAACGAGGCGCGCAAGATCGCCGCGGGCCAGAAACCGGCGTACCCCTTCTGGCTTGCCCCCACGCAGGTCCGCCTCCTTCCCGTCCGGGACGAATTCGTGACCGCCTGCGAGAAGCTCGCCGAGTCGCTGCCCTGCCGCGCGGACGTGGACGACCGGGACGAGGGCATCGGACGCAAGATCCGCGACGCGGAGAAGGAATGGGTGCCCCTCACGATCGTGTACGGCGAGAAGGAGGCCGCCTCGGGCAAGCTCCCCGCGCGCCTGCGCGACGGCACGACAAGGGATCTCACGTTCGAGGAGCTGGCGCGGTACGTCGTCGCCGAGCGGGGCGACCGTCCGCAGGCCGCCCTGCCGCTTCCGCGGCGATTGTCCCTGCGGCCGGCGTTCCGGGGCTGACGAGGGCGCCAAACGAAGCCGAGGACCGGCGCGAGGCGCGCGATCGTCCAATTCCAAAACCGGAAATCGTTCGAACGACGGACGCGAACGCGCGAACCATTATGACGCATGAAGCCTTCCGAAAAACGAGGAGCCTTCATGGCCACGGCGATGGGACCCGGCTCGGAGGACGGCGCCAAGCCCGACGGACTCGTGATCTACATCGACGGCGCGTGGGTCCCCGAGGCCCGGGCGGCCATCTCGGTCTTCGACCACGGCTTCCTGTACGGGGACGGTGTCTTCGAGGGCATCCGCGCCTACAACGGGCGCGTCTTCCGGCTCGACGAGCACCTCGACCGCATGTACGACTCGGCCAAAGCCATCGCGCTCGAGATCCCCCACACGAAGGCCCAGTTCGCCGAGATCATCCTCGAGACGCTGCGGCGCAACAACCTGCGCGACGCGTACATCCGGCCCGTCGTGGCGCGCGGCGTCGGCGACCTTGGCCTTGACCCCCGCAAGTGCAAGAAGGCCACCGTCGTCGTCATCACGAAGCCCCTCATCTCGCTGTACCCGAAGGAGCGGTACGAGAAGGGCCTCACGCTCGTCACGGTGAGCACGCGCCGCACGCCCCCCGAGTGCGTGTCGCCCAACATCAAGAGCCTCAACTACCTCAACAACATCCTCGGACGCATCGAGGCGAACACGCGCGGCGCCGACGAGGGCATCATGCTCGACACGCACGGCTTTGTCTCGGAGGCCACCGCGGACAACATCTTCCTCATCCGAAAAGGCGTCGTGCTCACGCCGCCTCCGCACAACACGCTGAAGGGCATCACGCGCCAGACCGCAATCGAGGTGGCCCGCGCCGAGGGCTACGAGGTCCGCGAGGAGACGATCACGCTCTTTGACGTGTACAGCGCAGACGAGGTCTTCATCACGGGCACGGCCGCGGAGCTTGCGCCCGTGGTCGTCGTGGACGGCCGCAAGATCGGCGACGGAAAGCCCGGGCCGGTCACAAAGCACCTCACGGCCGCGTTCCGCACGCTGTGCAACCAGACGGGCACGCCCATCGACGCCGAAGAGAGGGAGCGCGTCCTGGCCTAGGACGTCCTCGGTGTGCGCGGCGCGACCGCTTGTCCCAAGAGCTTGATAGACGCGCGCATGCGAGCGAACAGCAGCATGCCCATCGACGCCAAGGACGATCCCCTGTCAAGCGCGGACGAGACGCCGCCCGAGCCCGCGCCCGCCGGCCTCGAGCGACGATGGTACGCGCCCGAGACGGAGTTCGTCGAGGAGCCAGATTCCGTCGAAGCGCCGTGGGGACGGCCCGCGGCGCCCACGGTCGGCGGGACGACGCTTCGCATCGTCGGTGTCCATGCGGCCACGGGCCTGGCGTTGGCCCTGGCCGCCCTCGCCTTCGCCTGGACCGCCACGCCCGCGGAGCCCGGCTCGGTGCCGGTGACGCCCGTCACGGGGGCGCTCGTGTGGAGCCTCCTTGTGGCAGGCGTGGTGATCGCCGTCGCGTGCGGCGTGCACGCGGCGCGCGTGCTGGAGCCCTACCCCGGAAGCGCCTTTGTCGCGGGCTTCCTCGGCGGGGGCCTCGGCCAGATCGTGCTTGCGTTCCTGTTCACGGGCCTCCTTGCCGCCGCCTTTGCCGCCGCAAACCCGGAAGCCGCCTCGCAGGAGATCGTCGCGAGCGCGCGAGCCTTGCTTGCAAGCTTAGGCGCGCTCGTGCTTCTTGCCTTTCCGGCGGCGTTTGCCGGGGGGCTCTCGGCGGCGCTGCTTGCGCGCCCCGCCGGCGTTCCGGCGCCGGCCGCGGAGCGTCGCGCTCCCGTCGCCCGGCGCGACCGGCGGCCCACGGTGTAGCTGGGGAAAGCTCGTTTCCGGTCCGGGCCGCTCGAAATCGGCCGCCGAATCCGGCCCATGCCCGCGGTCTTGGTTCCGACCGATCAAGGCGCGGGGCGGCCTATTTGACCGGCCGGTAATTACAAGTTGCTAGAGCCAGCACGGCACCGACATCCGTCCCTCCCGCCAGAGAGGGTTGCATGGACGCTAACCCGATGGGCGCCCGCGATGGCGGTCTTGGCGATTACCTCTGCTGGGTCGCCTCGTACGTCTGCACGTTCTCCGCTGCGGTCCTCCTGCTGGGCCTCGTCGTGGCGTGAACACGATCAAGAACGCATCCCCCTCGGCGGTCTTCCCCCGGACCGCCTCCCTCTGACCTCCTTCCCCCGGCGGCCGCGGTCGGCCGCCACCCTTCCACGGCTGCGATGAATGATCATCGCACCCCCATTTCAAATACCCGCGCGGGCGTTTCCCCCGCTCATGCGCTCGCGCGTGAAGAACTTCTTCAAGCAGGCCCCCGACGTCGACGCCGTCGCCCTCGTCAACAGCGAGTCGCCGCACGTGGACCTCTCCTTCTATTATCTCACCGACCTCGTCGAGGGAGGCATCTTCGAAGGAAACGCGTGCGTGGCGCTGCCCAACGGCAAGGTGCACGTCGCCACGAACTCGCTCGAGGAACAAAGCGCCCGGCGCGCCAAGGACGCGACGATCTCCGTGTACGCCTCCCGCAAGGAGCGCGAGGACATCGTCCGCAAGGCCCTCGGCGGCGCCAAGCGCGTGGGCTTCCACGGCCGCGAGATCACCTACGTCGCGTGGGAAAGCCTGAAGCGAAGCCTCCCCAAGGGCGCCAAGCTCGTGGACGTCTCCGAGCCCATGCTGCGCGCGCGCCTGTTCAAGGACGAGATCGAGATCGACCGCATCAAGAAGGCCGCCGACATCGCAAGCAAGGTCGCGCTCGAGATCCCCGACTTCCTTGCGGCCGGCAAGACGGAGCGCGAGCACGCGGCCGAGCTCAACGACCGCATGCAGCGCCGCGGCGCCTCGGGCCCAAGCTTCAGCACGATCACGAGCTTTGGCGAGAACGCCGCCGAGCCCCACGCGTTCCCAACCGACCGCAAACTTCGCAAGGGCGACTACGCGCTGTTCGACTTTGGCGCCTGGTACAAGATGTACGCCTCCGACATCACGCGCACCTTCGTCTTTGGCAAGGCCACGCGCGAGCAGCGCGAGGTGTACGACATCGTGCGCGAGGCCCAGCAGGTCGGCTTCGACGCCATCCACCACGGCGCGAAAGCCGCCAACGTGCACAACGACGTCGCGGCCGTCATCGACAAGACGAAGTACAAAGGCCGGTTCATCCACTCCACCGGCCACAGCGTCGGCTTGGCCGTCCACGACGGCGGCCGCATCGCCGCGCAAAGCGAC
>DATLFM010000087.1 GCA_035541015.1 Candidatus Thermoplasmatota archaeon | reverse complement strand
CGCGGCGGACGATCGAGACGTCCACGGGCTCGGATCTTTCCATCGACGGGGACACGGTCGCGATCCTGGGCGAGGCGCCGGAGGTGGCGCTTGCCAAGGAGGCGGTCGAGATGATCCTCACGGGCGCGCCGCACTCGGCCGTGTACAGCTTCCTTGAGCGCAAGCGCAAGGACCTGCGCCTGCGCGACCTTGGCATGGATCTGTAGCCCTAAAGGAACCGGGGAGCAAAGCTAGGATTCCAGGCGGCTGCACGCGGTCGAGGAATCGACCATGCGATGCGACGGGTTCTCTTGCGGGCAGCGGCCGCTTCGTGTTGCCCTCGTCGTCGTGCTCGTCTCGTCCGCCGTGCCCCTGCTGGGCCCGGCGGCCGAAGCGACGGCGACGGCGACGCTTTTTTACGAGGGCTTCGAAAGCGGGCGATTGGAGGGCGACCGTTGGGGCCGGAACGAATGGTCTACGACCGTTGGCCTCGCCTGCCCGCCCAACGGAACGCACGAAGGGGGGGATCCGAGGCCCGTGGCGGGACTCTACGCCCTCTACAACCGCTACCAGTCGCATCATGAACTGTGGGGGCGGTTGGCCACCCAGCCGATCGGGGTCCCTCCGGACGCCGGCTCCCGCGTGACCTTGCAATTCTGGGTCGCCGCCTGCAGCGACGTGTTCGCCGAGCTCAACGTCCGGGCCGTGGATGAGCGCGGCCGGGAAACCGATCTGTGGCAGGCGCGCGTCCTAGGCTGGACGCGCGTGGACCTCAGTTTCGACGTGGTCCCGGGAGAAAACTTCCGGCTCGACTGGTGGACGAAGACCGGCTTGGCCCTGGACGAAATCCGCGTGACCGTGCCGATTCCTTCGGGAGGGCCAAGGTCGCCGTCGGCGGCCTGGGGGTCCAACGACGACCAGATCACCGTCCGCTGGCTGCCCCCCGAAAAGCTGGCGGGCGTGACCGGTTACAAGATCTACCGCTCGGATCGAGCCGCGAGCGGGTTCTCGCACATCGGCTCGACCACGGGTCTCGAATTCGTGGACGGCGGCCATGCCGAGGGAGCCGTCTTCTACTATCGCGTGAGCGCCGTGGAGGGCGTCGCCGAGGGGCCGTCCAGCGCCATCGTACGAGGCGAGATCCCAAGCCCGGCGCGGGTGGAACGAACGCTTGCAAACGTCTCGCTGGCGGTTCCCACGCCGAGGGTGCCGACCGCCGCGCTTGAACTCGAGGGCAAGCCGGCCCCGGACAATCCGAGCTTCTACGTCGTCACCGGGCGCGCCGGCGACACCCAGCTCCCTTCGATCCGCGTCTTTACCGCGGGGGCCGTTACCGCGCGGATCCACGAACGGATCGATCACGTGCCAAGCCAATACCTTGAGGTCAACGTGAGCACGGCCTATCGCTACGCGCCCTCGGAAGTGGTTCCTGGCCCCGTGTGCATCGACGACAAATGCGTTGGAATTCTGCCCTTCAACCCGGCGAATCCCGGATTCGTCACCGGCGCGTCCAAGGGCTCCAACGTGACGATCTCCCTTGCGGTGCGAGCCTTCGTGGTGGACCATCGCGACCGCCCGGCGATCGTCGACCAACGCAATCTGACGTTGACGATCCCCCTGGCCGGCCAGATCCTTGGGGCAACGGCGTCCTAGGAGCAATGGTCCCCGACCGACGGAAACCGATCGGGGACAACCTTTATCATACGGTAATCCAACGAAGGCGGCCATGGGGAGAGCCGCGCAGCGTGGTGCACGTCGCCCGCTCGCGATTGCGCTCGCGCTGCTGCTGTTGTACGGCTCCCCGGCTGCGGCTCAACCGCTTGCGACCGTCGAGTGCACGTTGGCCGATGGCGCGTCGTGCGCCGCGACGGCGGCGGGGCACGACGCACGCCAGGGGGTTGCCGCGCCGCCGACGCCACCGGTTCCAGACGGCGACGTGAAAACGCCCGGCTTGGACGTGCTGCTGGAGCTTGAGATCGACCTTCGCCCATACGTGCGAAAGACGTGGGAGCTCGCGACGGCGGCGTCCGGCGATGCCGCAAAAGCCCTGACGTCGTGCTCGGCTCCCGAGACGGTTTTGGACGCCTTCGTCGAGGTGCCGGACTCGCCGTTCTGCAATGCGGCCGAAGATACCGAGGGCATCGAATACGCGAATCGTCGCGCGTGCGGCCAAAAGCAAGGATCCGGTCTTGGCGCCAGCTTGGCCGCCGCCGGCCGGTGCGCGGCCAAGCGGCTGGCCAAGCCGCTCGAATCCGTGTCCGAAGGCTCTCTGGGCGCCGGCGTGCGCGAGCGGTTGGAACTTGCGCCCCAGAACGTCCGGCTGCCCCGCGCGGCCATTCCGTCTGCATCCTTCTCGACGGGCCCCGTCGTCGTGGGCGCCTACGACGCTGCCCGCAACGCGCTGTTCGAGCCGCGCACGCTGCGCGGCGAAGTATCGATGCCGTCGATGCAACCGTCTGAGTCCGTCGTCGGATCGACCGGAACGGACCCCGCAGCCGCCGTCTTCGCCTGGATGCCGGCGCACGAGCCGTCGCCGGTCCAACCGCGGGCCATCGGAGCGGACGACCCCGAAGCGAAGGTCGCCGGCGCGGCGGACGCGTCGCAGATCGGCCCGTCGTCGCAAAGCGAGCCTTCCGCGCGACTGGCCGAAGCCCCGCGCGCCCCTCCGCGCCTGGATCCTCCGCTGCTGCTTGCCTTCACCACGGTCGCCGGACTGCTGGCGCTTGCGGCGTCTCTCTTCAGCCGGATCGGCCGGGAACGCGTTCTGGATCACGCGCTGCGCGCGCGCCTGTGCGAACGGCTGCGCGATCGGGGCGCGGCGACGGCCAGCGCGCTTGCGCGCGATCTGGGCGTCGATCGCACCACCGCCGAATACCACCTGCAACGTCTCCTCGCCGCGGGGATCGTCCGCGCGCCCGTCGTGGGGTCCCGCCGTGTGTGGGCCCTCGCCGGACAGCCGGACGCGCCGCTCCACCGCGCCGTCTCGCCGACGGGAGCGCGGATCCACGCCGAGATCGCCTCGCGCCCGGGAGAAACGCGCGCGCAGATCGCCCGGAACCTGCAGCTCTCCAGCGCCCTCGTGCGTCACCACCTGACGCGTTTGCTTGCGGCCCAGGAGATCGAGGAGCGGTCCGACGGGGTTCGCCGCGTTTTCGTTCCGGCGCCGTCGTCTGAACCAAGCGGGGACAAAGCTTAGCGCCCTGCCGGGAGCCTCTGCGGCCGAGGATCGCATGACCGCCCGATGCCTGGCCCTGATCGCCCTTGTCGTGTTGACCGCCGCCACGGTGATGGCTTCCCCCGCGAGGGGGGACCACAACCAAGGATGCAGAACCGTGCCGGGCGTGTACTACGTCTGCTCGGAATGGTTCGTCGATCTCCCCGCCGGCTTCGCCTGCTGGTTTGCGCAGCCCGAAACGGGCGACCCGCACGTCGACCACACCGTGCGCTGGCTGCTGGACTCGTTCCTGGTTCGGTCGGAGGAGCCGCCGCCGCCGCGCGATCCCGGCTGCTACGTCGGCGCGTTTGGCTACTACGTTGGCGGGGAAGCGTTCTCGCCGGGGCACGAGAAGGGTCCGTCGATCGGCTACCGGCTTCCCGGGCTCAAGTGACCGCCGCGGCTTGACGGTCACGTCGAGGGCAGGCGTCGCGACCTGCCCTCGTGGGCCCTTGCCTCGTAGGCCCTTGGCGCGGGCTGTAGGAACGCAGGCGACCGGCTGCCTGGTCGGTCGCGGCGCCCTCGAGGCTTTCTAGGAGGCGTCCGCATGGCACCATCGCGTTGCGCCCGAAGGCTTGGGTTTGCTTGCCTTGTCGCCCTCCTGGCTCTGCCAGCCGCCGCGGTCCCGGTCGAAGCGTCGGGTCCGCAGGTTCGCCTCGTGAGCGGAACCGTGTCCGGCTCCTGCACCGCAAACGTCTCCTCGGAGACGCAGCAGAGCGGATGGGAGATCAACGTCATGGTCTTCCGAGCGTACAGCCACCGTGTCCGGTCCTCGACGACCACGCAGCTTGAATGCTCCGGGAGCTCCACGGCGACGTTCGAATGCTCAGGCGGCCTTGGATCCCGAACGTGCACGGGACACCTCCAAGGCCAAAACGGCTGGCAAACTCGGAGTTGCAGCTACATCGGCCCGACGGGGGCCTGCAGGGTGACCGTGCCGCGGACGTGGCAGCATTCCCGCATGATCAACGGCGAGGTGCTTCTCGATGCAAGCGGCCGCCTGCCGTTCTACGTCGACGCGTACGGCAAGGACGAAGGCGCGCCCGTGGGCCTTGGGTCGGGCCAGTGGCTGGGCCGAGTCGAAGGGGGCGTGGCGGTGACCTTCCGCCAGCACGCGATCGACACGGCGCTGCGGCTCGTTCCCCGGTAGGTGAGGGCGCGACCCAACGTTTTTACGCCCCCCACGGCTCTCGGGAGTCGATGTCCAAACCTCCCGGGAGCCCCTCCCTTTCCCCTCCGCCCATCGAGTCCACGCCCGAGTTCGTCGCGGCGGCGTACCGGAGGCTGGAGGAGCGCCTGGCCGTGGCGCGCCAGGGCCTCAACTGCCCTCTCACGCTGGCGGACAAGCTGCTTTTCGGGCACATGGCCGACCCGGCGGTCGCCTCGCTTGACCGGGGCAAGGCGTACCTGCAATTGCGGCCGGACCGCGTGGCCATGCAGGACGCGACGGCGCAGATGGCCATCCTCCAGTTCATGAGCGCCGGACTCGACGCGGTCCGCGTTCCCACCACGGTGCACTGCGACCACCTCATCCTCGCACTTGCAGGCGCGAAGCCAGACCTTGCCCGCGCGCTCGACCAGAACCAGGAGGTGTTCCAGTTCCTGCAGAGCGCCGCACACCGATATGGCATGGGGTTCTGGCGGCCCGGCGCCGGCATCATCCACCAGGTCGTGCTCGAGCAGTACGCCTTCCCCGGCGGCATGATGATCGGCACGGACTCCCACACCCCAAACGCGGGCGGGCTTGGGATGTTCGCCGCCGGCGTGGGCGGCGCCGATGCCGTGGACGTGATGGCGGGCTTCCCGTGGGAGGTTCTCCATCCGAAGACGATCGGCGTGAAGCTCACGGGCAAGCTCTCCGGCTGGACGGCCCCCAAGGACGTGATCCTCAAGCTCGCGGGCATCCTGACGGTGGAAGGCGGCACGAACGCCGTCGTCGAGTACTTCGGCCCGGGCGCGCGCGCCCTCTCCTGCACGGGCAAGGCCACCATCACGAACATGGGCGCCGAGGTGGGCGCCACGACGTCCGTCTTCCCGTACGACGAGCGCATGGCGGTGTACCTTCGCGCCACGGGCCGCGGCGCGCTCGCCGAGCTTGCCGACCGGCACAAGCATCTCCTCGTGGCCGACTCCGAGGTCGAGGCGAACCCGGAGCGGTTCTTCGACCGCGTCGTCGAGATCGACCTCTCGACCTTGGAGCCCCACCTCGTGGGCCCGCACACGCCCGACCTTGCCCGGCCCGTCTCGGCGATGAAGGAGGCCGTGGCCAAGGAAGGCTACCCGCAAAAAGTCGCCGTCGCGCTCGTGGGAAGCTGCACGAACTCGAGCTACGAGGACATGGAGCGCGCGGCCACGGTGGCGCGCCAGGCCCACGCGCACGGTCACAGGGCGCCCACGCCCATCCTCGTGACGCCCGGCAGCGAGCAGATCAACCTCACGATCCAGCGCGACGGGCAGATGGCGGCGCTCTCGGCCATCGGCGCAACCGTGCTCGCCAACGCCTGCGGACCCTGCATCGGGCAGTGGAGCCGCCCCGAACTCAAGCCCGGCGAGACGAATGTCATCGTCACCTCCTACAACCGCAACTTCCCCAAGCGCAACGACGGCAACGCGAACACGCTTGCCTTCGTCGGTTCGCCGGAGATGGTCGTCGCCTACGGCCTCGCGGGGCGGCTGGACTTCGACCCCTCGCGCGACGAGCTTGTGGCGCCCGACGGCAAGCGCTGGCGCCTCGAGCCGCCGCCGCCGGCGCCCGAGGTGCCTGCCTCCGGCTTCGAGCGCGACAACCTCGGCTACGCGCCGCCGCCCTCCGATCGGCGCGCGGTGCAGGTCGTCTTCCGCCCGGGAAGCGAGCGCCTCTCGCCGCTTGAGCCGTTTGCGCCGTGGGACGGCCGGGACTTGGAGCGGCTCCCGCTGCTCCTCAAGGTGCGCGGCAAGTGCACGACCGACCACATCAGCCCGGCCGGGCCCTGGCTTCGATTCCGCGGTCACCTCGACAAGATCAGCGACAACATGTTCCTTGGCGCGGTGAACGCCTTCACGGGCGAGACCGGCAAGGCCCTCAGCCTGATCACGGGCGGGCGCGACTCGGTGCCCGCCGTGGCGCGCGACTATCGCAAGCAGGCGCTCCGCTGGGTCGTCGTGGGCGACGAGAACTACGGCGAGGGCTCCTCGCGCGAGCACGCGGCCATGAGCCCACGCTTCCTCGGCTGCGCGGCCGTGATCGCGCGAAGCTTCGCCCGCATCCACGAGACGAACCTCAAGAAGCAGGGCGTCCTGCCGCTCACGTTTGCCAGCCGCGACGACTACCTTGCCGTCGACGAGCGGGACCACGTTTCGATCCGCGGGCTCTCGTCGCTTGCGCCCGGCCGGCCCGTCCAGGTGACGCTCCACCACGCGGACGGGGCCGAGCGCACGTTCGAGGCGCGCCACACGTTGAACGCGGACCAGATCGAGTGGTTCAAGGCCGGAAGCGCGTTGAACGTTCTCAAGCGGCGGTGAGATTCACCCGGGAACTCCGGCCCGAGCCTTGCGCAGGTTCTGCACGACCTCGGGATCCATCTCCGCGAGGAACACGCCTTCCTGGTCGCCGGCGTCGACGAGCACCTTGCCGTGCGGATCCACGACGCGCGAGCGCCCGCAGAACCGCCGGCCGCCCTCGGCTTCCCCACCGCCCACGCGGTTGGCAGCCAGCAGATAGCACCCGGTTTCGCGTGCGCGGTCGACGGTCACGCGCTCCCAAAGCTCGGCGGTGAAGAACGCGGACGGCGCGACGAGGTACCGGGCGCCAAGCGGCGGGTAGGCGGCCGCCTGCTCGGGGTACTCGAGATCGTGGCAGACAAGCGGCCCCATGGTGCCCAGGCGGCAGTTCCACTGGGCGATCCGCGAGCCTGGCGCAAGATGCGCCTTCTCGGCGTCCCACAGGTGCACCTTCCGGTACGTCGCCGCCACGCCGACGCCCGAGACGAGGAACGCCGTATCGTAGAAGCGTCCGTCCTCGCCGCGCTCCAGCATGGCGCCTGCGATCCACACGTCGCGCTTGGCCGCAAGCGCGGCAAGATCGCCAAGCGTGGCGCTTCGCATGGTCTCGGCAAGTTCCTTCGCGCGATGCGGCAGGTAGCCCGTGTTGAACATCTCGGGCAGCACGATGAGTCGCGCGCCTTGCGAGGCGGCCTGCCGGACGAGGGTCATGGCCTTGGCCGCGTTTGCCGCACGATCGCCCGAAACGCAGTCCATCTGCACGACGGCGGCCTTGAAGCGCATCGTCGTCGCCAACGCCGCCGCAATCCTTAAGGTTGCCCGACGGGTCGTCGGCGCCGATGGCCGTTCCCGTGGGCGCGCTGCTCCTGCTCACCGTCGTCATCTGGGGCCTCGCATACACGGCCATCGACCAGGCGCTCCTGCAGGTCTCGCCGGGCGAGCTCACTTTCCTGCGCCACGTGATCGCGACCGCCTCGCTCCTGCCCGTCCTTGCTGCCGTCGGAGCGCTCCGATGGCCCGCGCGAACCGACGCGCCAAGGTTCTTCCTCCTCGGCGTGGCCTCGACCGTCGCCTACCCGCTCGCTCTCTATTCCGGCCAGGTCGTCGTGCCGCCGGGCACCGCCGCCTTGCTCGTCGCAAGCATGCCCGTGTGGACGCTGCTTCTGGCAAGCGCGCTCCTCGGGGAGGCGCTCACGCGCCTCAAGGTGCTAGGCGTCCTCACGGCCATGGCCGGCGTCACGGTCATCGTGGGCTTTGGCACGCCCGGCCAGGAGCTCACGCTCGTCGCCGTCGAGCACGCGGCCCTCATCCTCGTTGCGCCCGCGAGCTGGGCCGTGTTCACCGTCGCGGGCAAGCCTCTGACCGCCCGATACTCGGGCGTCGAGATCGCCACGTGGTCCACGGTCGCCGGCACCGCGATCCTCGTCGCCGGGCTTCCCGCCTACGCGCCAAACCTCGCCGCGGCTACGCTTTCGGTCTCGCCGTCGGGATGGGCGTGGATCCTCTTCCTTGGCGTCTTCTCGAGCGCCCTCACCACGATCCTGTGGTTCCACGCGCTCTCACGAGCGGACGCCTCGCAGGTGGCCGTGTTCGTCTACCTCATGCCCGTCGTGGCCATCCTGTGGGCCGCAGCGCTCCTTGGCGCACCGGTCACGCCGCTTCTTGCAGCCGGCGGCGCGCTCGTGCTGGGCGGCATTGCCATCACGAACTACGGCAAGGCCGCGACCGCGCGCGCCCGAGGCGCCGTCGCCTACGCCACGAACAAGGTGACGAGGTAGACGTAGCCTCCGGCCACGAGCACGACGATGCCGCGCTCGACGGGCATGCGGGCGCTTTGGGCAAGGAGCGCCGCCGCCCCCGCCACGCCAACGAGCGAGACAAGCGACGCCACGCCGGTCAACGCAAGCGCCGTCGCCACCGCCAACCCCGCGACGCAGAGCGCGTGGCCCAGACGCCGGGCGCGCGCGCGGCCCAGGGCGACCTGCGCCGTGCGCTTGCCCATGGCCGCGTCGCTTGCAAGGTCGATCTCGTCGGAGACGATCTTCCCCCCCACGAGGTACGTCGCGAGCACGAGGGCGAAGAGGGCGAGCCGCGGATCGGGCGAGGGCGTGGCCCACAGGGCACCCCCGAGGAAGGCGGCCACGACGCCAACCGGGTACGCGAGGCTCACCGTCACCGGGTTCCGGTCGAGGAGCGGAGCGTACGCCACGGCGATGGCGGCGCCGGAGAGGGCCACGAGGACGAAGGCGAGGCCCGCGTGCGCGACGCTTGCCAGAAGCGTTGCGAAGGCGACAAGCGAAACCGCCGTGGCGGCAAGGAGCTCGCGGCCGGCGAGGAGCCCGCCTGAATCCTCGAAGATTCCGAGGTACACGAGCTTGGGTTCGTGGCGCAACTCGTAGTCGACGTAGCTGTCGAGAAGGTGTCCGGCGTACAGCCCGAGGAACACGAGGGCAAGGAACGGGAACGCGAGCGCGAGTTCGCCGTGCGCCACCCGCACACCAAGCAGCGCGGCCAGGAGAGCGGCCCCCATGGGCAGGGGGCGGATCTCGTACACGAGGCCACGCAGGAGACGGAGCAACAAGGCGGCAGGGCGCTCGCGCCACTTTTATGCTTGCGTCGCCATGGGCAAGGCGATGGCCGATCCGCGTCGTCGCCATCCGGAAAACGCGCCGGGACCGTGGTTCGTGGACTCCACCTGCATCGACTGCGACCTTGTCCGCAACCTCGCGCCGCGTCTGTTCGCGGAGTCGCTGCGCGACGGTCTCTCCTACGTTGCCCGCCAACCGGCGGACCCGGAGGAGGCGCTGCTGGCCGCGCGCGGGGCGCTTGCGTGCCCGACGGGAAGCGTGGGCGGGCCGCTCACGCGCGATGTCGTGGAGCGTGCGTACCCGTGGCCGATCGACGGCGGGTCCGGGGTTTCCCGGCTGGGCTACGCAAGCCCGGACAGCTTTGGAGCCATGAGCTACCTCGTCGAGCGCCCGCAGGGCAACCTCATGGTCGATTCGCCCCGCTGGGCCGCTCCGGTCGAGCGCGCGCTTGCCGCGCGCGGCGGGCTCTCGAAGATCCTTCTCACGCATCGCGACGACGTGGCCGACGCCGGCCGGTACGCGAGGCGCTTTGCGGCGGAAGTCTGGATCCACGAGGACGACGCCGACGCCGCGCCCGGGGGCGTGCCCCTCCGCACGTTCCGGGACGAAGCGGAGGTCCAACGCGGGGTCCTCGCGATCCCCACGCCCGGCCACACGAAAGGACACTCGATGTACCTCGTGGACGACGCGTCGCTCTTCACGGGCGACTCCCTGTTCGGAAGCCGGATCCGGCGCGACCTTGGCGCCTGGAAGTCGGTCGCATGGTGGTCGTGGGAACGGCAGATCGAGTCGCTCGCGCGGCTGGCGAGGGAGCACCGTTTCGAATGGGTGCTTCCCGCGCACGGGGGCGCGATGCGCGACACGACCGAGGGGATGCATGCGCGCCTTCTGGCGCTCGTCGAGCGCATGCGCGCCGGCACGGAGCCTGGCGGCTGGTGAGCGTCAGACGCGCCGCATCGCAAGCTCGACGTCGAGGCGCCCCACGACGTTCCCCGCGTAGTTGCGCAGCGCCGAGTCGGCATGACGCTCCAGCGGCTTGGGATCGGCGGGCGCGAAGCCCAGCGCTTCGAGCACGGCCAAGGCCACGGGAGGGCGCGCGCGCGTGGCGCCGTCGTCCACCTTCAGCGCAATCCCCACGCGCGGGGTAGCGATTCCGAGCACGCCTTCCGCGCCCACCTTGGAGACGACGGCGCCCCCAAAGGCGCGGGCAAGGTCGGTGTCGAAGGCGTCCGTCCCCGCGATCATCTCGGGATGGGCAAGCATGGCGCCGCGCACGCGCGCGAGGTCGCCCTGCCGCGCGGCGCCCAGCCTCGCGAACAGGCGCCCGATCGTGGCAAGCGGGAGCGCAAAGTTGGGCGCGCTGCATCCGTCGGTGGCCGTCCGGATCGCGTCCTTGGGCACGCCCGCCTCGCGCGCGACCGCCTCCACGACGCAAGCTTGCGTGGCCGACGAAGGATCGAGGTACGATTCGGGCGGTTCGCCGAGCGTTCGCGCCACGGCGAGCATGCCCGCGTGCTTGCCGGAGCAGTTGTGGTGGAGCGAACCGTAGTCGGCTCCGACGACGCGCGCGGCGGATCGGGTGAGCGGCGCGTGGCGCCCGCACCCAAGCGCGGCTTCGTCCAAATCCAGCCGTGCAAGCCACGCGCGCACGGTCTCCACGTGCGCGGGCTCGCCGCCGTGGCTTCCGCACGCGATCGCAAGCTCGCGGTCGGAGGAGCCGGAGCGCTCAAGAGCGCCCGTCGAGAGAAGCGGGAGCGCCTGGAAGGGCTTCGCGCACGACCGCGTGAACGTCACGCGCCGCGGATCGCCCGCGAAGGCTTGCAGGCGGCCTTCCGAGTCGACGGCGGCCACGTGGACCCGGTGCGCGCTCTCGACGACCTCGCCTCGGAACACTCGGACGATGGCCGGCGCCGACGTCGCGAAGTCCCCCGCGCCTTCTGGTAGGGGCGACCGCACGCCGAAACGAAGCCGTCCCGGCTATTTTAGGCATTGGGCCCGCGGACGCCAATGGCAAACGCTATACCCGCCTCCCGGAGTTCGCTTCCCGCCATGGGGCTGGAACTTTCCATCGGCGTCCTCGCGTGCTTTGCGGCCGGGGCGCTCGCCGTGTTCCTGCCGCGTCTGCTGGGCCGCGCCGCCGCCTGGGTTGCAGCGCTGCTTCCCGCCTTCCTGTTCGTCGACTACCTCCTCGTTCTGGAGCCGCTTGTCGCAGGCGCAAGCGTTGTCCAGACGATCCCCTTCCTCCCGCAGTTGGACGTCGCCTTCTCGTTCCGGCTGGACGGCTTGTCGCTCCTGTTCGCGCTTCTCATCACGGGCGTGGGCGTCCTCGTCCTCCTCTACGCAGGCGCGTACATGGACGGCGACCCGCGAACCGGCCGCTTGCTGGGCCTGCTCCTGCTCTTCATGGGTTCGATGCTCGGACTCGTTCTCTCGGACAACGCCGTGGGACTGTTCGTGTTCTGGGAGCTCACGAGCCTCACGTCCTTCCTTCTCATCGGATTCCACCAGGAGAACCAGCACGCGCGCACCATGGCTCTCCAAGCCCTCTTCGTCACGGCCGGGGGCGGGCTTGCCCTCCTCGCCGGTCTTGTCCTTCTCACCGTCGTCGTCGGCTCGGGCGAGCTCTCCGTCATGGCCGCCTCCGGGGAGGCGATCCGCGCGCACGCGTGGTATCTGCCGGCGCTTGCGCTCGTCCTTGCGGGCGCCTTCACAAAGTCGGCGCAGTTCCCGTTCCACTTCTGGCTTCCCGGCGCCATGACGGCCCCGACGCCCGTCAGCGCCTACCTGCATTCGGCCACGATGGTGAAGGCCGGCGTGTACCTCCTGGCCCGCCTGCACCCGGGCCTTGGCGGCACGCCCGCCTGGGAGATCACGGTCACGGCCGTTGGCGCGGTCACCATGCTCGTCGGCGCGTACCTGGCGCTGCGGGAGACCGATCTTAAGCTCGTGCTCGCCTACTCGACCGTGAGCGCGCTTGGCACGCTCACGCTCTTGCTTGGCGTCGGCACGGACGCGGCCGTTCTGGCCGCCATGGTGTTCCTCCTCGCGCACGCGCTGTACAAGGGAAGCCTCTTCCTCGTCGCCGGCGCCGTGGACCACGCGACGGGAACGCGCAACATCGACGACCTTTCGGGACTGCGCCGCGCCATGCCGTTCACGGCGGCCGCCGCGCTGCTTGCCTCGCTCTCCCTGGCCGGCCTTGCCCCCTTCTTCAGCTTCATCGGCAAGGAGCTCCTGATCGAAGCCCTCGTGGAGGCCGCGCCGCTTGCGGCGCTTGCGCTCGCGCTTGTTGCAAGCGCCTTCCTCGTGGCCGTGGCCGGCATCGTGGGCGTGCGTCCGTTCCTCGGGCCGACGCGCCCGACTCCTCGTGAACCGCACGAGGTTTCGCTCGCCATGTGGGGCGGCCCGCTTCTCCTTGCCGTGGCCGGGCTCCTCCTCGGCGCGCTGCCCCACCTCGTCGAGAAGCCCCTCACGGCGGCCACGGCCTCCGCCGCCTTGGGTCCGGTAAGCTCCGCGCACCTCTTGCTGTGGCACGGGTTCACGCCCGCGCTTGCGTTGAGCCTCGCGGCGCTTGCCGGCGGCTTCGTGCTGTTCAAGGGATGGGTAAGCCTGCACGGCGTCCACACGCGACTGGAGCGCGTCTTGCGGTACGGACCCTCCCGCGCGTACGCGCGGGGCATGGACGCCCTTCCCGTGCTCGCCTCGCGGCTCACGCTCATCGTCCACCACGGCCGCCTGCGCGGCTACGTCGGCGTGGCGCTTGCCGTGGCCGCGCTCCTGGCCGCCTTGGCGCTCTCGGCCGCAGGCGTCCCGCGCTTTGGCCTCTCCTCGGACATCCGCGTGCACGAGGTCGTGATCGCCTTCGTCATGCTCTCGGCGGCCGCCGTGACGTGCCTGTCGTCCTCGCGCCTTACGGCCGTCGTGGCGTTGGGTGTGGTGGGATACGGAACGGCCGTCGTGTTCCTGTTCTTTGGCGCGCCGGATCTGGCCATGACGCAGATCCTCTTCGAGACGCTTACGGTCGTGCTCTTCGTCCTCATCCTGCGCCGGCTTCCGCGCTTCACCCAGCGCTCGTCGCGGCCGACCCTGCGGCGGGACGGGGCGATTGCGCTCTCGATCGGGGTCGTCGTGGGCGCGCTCGTTCTGGCCGCCCTTGCGGCCCCCGCGCCGGAGAAGATCTCCGGCTACTTCGGAGAGACGAGCGTCCCCGAGGGGCACGGCCGAAACGTGGTGAACGTGATCCTCGTCGACTTCCGCGCGCTCGACACGCTTGGCGAGATCACCGTGCTTGCCGTGGCCGCCGTCGGCGTGCTCGCGCTCCTTGGCACGCGGAGGCCGCCGTCATGACGACCGTCATCGCGCGCACGGCCACGAGCTTCCTCTTCTCCCTGCTCGTCCTCTTCGCGCTCTTACTGCTGCTGCGGGGGCACCACGAGCCGGGCGGCGGGTTCGTGGGGGGTCTCGTGGCGGGCGGCGCCATCGCGTTGTACGCGTTCACGCACTCCATCGAGGATGCGCGGCGGCTCTTTGCCGCGGACCCGCGTCACGTG
>DATLFM010000086.1 GCA_035541015.1 Candidatus Thermoplasmatota archaeon | reverse complement strand
CCGTGAACGCGGGCTTGGCCCCGCTGCTGCAGCTTGACGTGGGAACCGAAGGGCCGCTTGGCGGCGCCGTTGCCGGCGCCGCCGTGGCGGCCTGGATCGCCTTCGAAGTCGGCCGTGCCTTCGCGCGCGGTGAGGCGGACTAGGCGGGGGTGGGCCGGCTAGCGTTCGGCCGGGCGCTCGTACTCGCTCTTGAGCTCGTTCTTGCGCTCTTCCATCTCGCGCCCGAGCTCCTGCAGGTCCTCGCGCGACATCGAGCGCTCCACGAGCGGGAAGAGCTTCCCCTCCTCGACCGCGACTGCGTGCTCAAGGACGGTGTCGCGGAACTCCCGGAAGGTCTCCATCCACTCGTCGTCGTCCTCGATCGTGTCCAGCTGATCCAGCATCTCGGGCGACTCGCTCTCCTCCTTTTCCTGGTGGTCGATGATGTCCTGGGGGATCTTGTCGCCAAGCTCCTCCAGGATGCGCGGGTAGAAGACGTCCTTCTCCACGGCCACATGGATGCGAAGCTCGCGCGCGAGCTCCTCGTAGAGCCGCTCGCACTCGGCGTCGTCGTCGGTCGTGAGAATCTTTTCGAACAGCCCCTTGGCCTCTTTGTGGTCGTGCTTGAGGATCTCGATCGCGCTGCGGGCGGGCATGGGAAATCTCCTCCGGAGGCAAGCTTTGGCAAGCTGCATGAACGCCCGTATGTCCAGCGCTTGGCGACAACGCGCGGGCGGGTGGACCGGGACGCGCGTCCGCCTACCTCGGCCCGAGGTTGAACACGATCGTCTTGGGCTCGGTCATCTCCTCGATGCTGTAGCCGATGCCCTCGCGACCCAGGCCCGACTCGCGGCGGCCGCCGAACGGGAAGTGGCCGATGCCGTGCTTGGGAAGGTCGTTGATCGTGACCTCGCCGCACTGGATGCGCTTGGCCGCGCGCCACATGCGCTCGAAGCTCCGCGTGAACACGCACGAGTCGAGGCCGTACTCGGTCGTCTGCGCGATGCGCAGCGCGTCCTCCTCGTCGCGGGCGGCAAGAACCGGCACGAGCGGACCGAAGGTTTCCTCGCGCGCCACGCGCATGCGCTCGGTCACGTCGCGAAGCACGGTCGGCGAGAAGTACGTCCCGTCGCGCGTTCCGCCCGTCAGGACCTTGGCGCCGCCGGCCGTCGCCTCCGCCACGAGCCCTTCCACGCGCGCCGCGGCGCGCTCGCTGATCATGGGGCCCATCTTCGTCTCGGGCCGGCGGGGATCGCCCACCTTCCACTTCTGCGCGGCTTGGGCCGCCTCCTCGAGGAACTCCTCGAGCACGTCCTGGACGACGACGACGGCCGAGACGGCGTCGCACCTCTGGCCGGCGTTCTTGCAGGCGCCCTCCACGCTCTTGGCCGCGGCCATGGGCACGTCGGCGTCGTCGTACACCATCGAGTGCGCCTTGCCGCCAAGCTCGAGGTGGAAGCGCTTCAAGCCGCCGATCGCGTGCAGGCGACGCCCGACCTCGGTGGAGCCGGTGAAGCTCACCATCCGCACGCGCTCGTCCTTGACCCACGTCTCGCCGACCACGGCGCCCGCACCGGTGGCCACGTTCAAGCTGCCCGGCGGGAAGCCGGCCGTCTCGAGCACGCGCGCGAGCAGGAGAAGCGACAGCGGCGTGGTCGAGCTCGACTTCGCGACGACCGTGTTGCCCGCGACAAGCGCGGGCGCGATCTTGGCCGTCGGGATGAACAGTGGATAGTTGAAGGGCGTGATGCAGGCGAGCACGCCAAGCGGCTCGCGGATGACAAGCGCCATCTTGCCCAGGGTGTCGTTGGCCCAGTCGCCGGGCAGGTAGTCGCCGTAGATGTGGCTCGCCTCGGCGCGCGTGTAGAGCATCCGCTCCACGGCGGCCTTCGTCTCGCCCTCTTGGTCGTGGTGGGGCTTTCCGGCCTCCAGGAGAAGCGCCTCGCGGAACGCGGGGAAGTGCTCGCGGAGAAGGCGCGCGGCCTTCTCGAAGAGCTCCACGCGCTTGGCGCCGGGAATGTCGCGGATCGCGCGGCGCGCCTCCACGGCCGCGTCCACGGCGGCGCGCGCCAGGCCCTCGCTGGCCTGCGGCACGGCCGCGACGACGCTTCCGTCGATGGGCGTGTGGACCCCCATCGTGCGCTCGCCGTACAGCCACTTGCCGCCGATGAACATGGGAAACTCGGGGATGCCCACCGCGTTCATGCGGACGATGGGGCGGAACAGGTCGTCCCGCAGGATCGCGTCGAGATGCGGGTACTCGCCGGTGGGGGCGAGGGGTTCCTTGCCCGCGCTGAGATTCGTTGCCATCAGCACTGTACTGGAACGATGTTCGTATTTGTACCCTGACACGGGCGGACGAAGGGAGAAACGGGCGGGCGAGGCCCACGGCAAGGCGTTTGAGACGACCTGGCGATCCCGGAACGTTGATCCTCGTCGGCACGTCCGGCTGGTCCTACGACGACTGGGTGGGCCCCGTCTACCCAAAACCGATGGCCGGCAAGCCCGAAGCCTGGCTCTCCGAGTACGCCCGGCGCTTCCCCACGGTCGAGGTCAACAGCACCTTCTACCGCCTCCCGCCGCCCGCGACTGTGCGCGCGTGGATCGACAAGGCGCGCGCGCTTGGCGGCGACTTCGAGTACTCGGCGAAGGTCCCGCAGGACGTCACGCACCGCGCCATGGTCGCCGGCGACGATCTTGCCATGGCCGACGGCGTCGAAGCCTTCCATCGCGAGGTCGCAAAGCCGCTCTCCGAGCGCGGCCTCTTTGGCGCCGCGCTCCTGCAGCTGGCGCCGCGCTTTGCGCACGGCGAGCGTGAGACGCGCAGCCTTTCGCGGTGCCTGGGCTTGCTTGCCGCGCGCGGGATCCCGGCGGCCGTCGAGTTCCGCAATCCGACGTGGGTTACTGCGCACGTGCGCAGTAAAAGCCCCTCGGCTGCCGCCTCGGGGAGCGCGTCTCGCGCTCCGCCGGGCTCCGCGCTCGACGCGCCGGCGGGCGAGGACGTTCTGTTGGCCGGCGAAGCCCGCGACGCGCTGCGCGAGCACGGCGCCGCGCTCGCAGCCGTGGACGGCTGCCCGTGGTTCCCGCGCGTCGTCGACGCGACGGGGCCGCACGCGTACTTCCGCTTCCACGGGAGAAACCCCGGCGCGTGGGAGACGGGAAGCGAGGAGGCCGAGGGTGGACGCCACGCGCGCTACGACTACGTGTACGGCCCCGCGGAGCTTGCGCCGCTTGCCGACGAGATCCGCGCCGCGTCGCGCAAGGTCCGCGCCACGCGCGCGTACTTCAACAACCACCCCGGCGGCAAGGCCGTGCGCAACGCGCTCGAGACCATGGGCTTGCTGGGCGAGACGACGCCGCATCGGCGCGCAGGGCAGTCCGGACTTGCGGAGTTCTAGGACAGCCACCACACGGCAAGCGCGATCGTCGCGATCGACAGCGGGACGCCGAGCTTCGCAAAGCGCCACGGGTCGAACTCCTCGCCCATGCCGCGGGCGGTCTCCGCCACGATGAGGTTGGCGGCGGAGCCAAGGAGCGTTGCGTTTCCGGCAAGCGTGCTTGCGGCGGCAAGGAGCAGCCACGCGTCGGAGCCGGCGCCCGAGGCGCTGACGTGTTCGGCCAGGAGCACGACCGCGGGCACGTTCGAGACGAGGTTCGAGAGGACGGCCGTGACGGCCGCCAGTCGCAGCGGGATCACCTCGCCTCCGAGCAAGGCGTGCTCCATGGCGGAGAGGAGCCCGCTCTCGCGCACGCCGGCGACGAGCACGAACAGGCCGGCGAAGAGGACGAGGATCGAGTAGTCGACGTTCCCGACGATGCGCGCGGGGAACCGGGGGCCGCGCAGGAGGCCCGCGAGCGCGACGGCAACGCCGCCGGCCAGCGCGACAAGATGCAGCGGCAAGGGCAGGAAGGAGCTTGCGACAAAGCCGGCAAACGTGGCGGCGGCGATGGCGACGACGACGGGCGCAAGCACGGGGTCGAGCGGCGGCTTGGCGAGCGCGTCGACGGCCGCGCGATCAAACGGCGCGGCGAGCTCGCGACGGAAGAATGCGAGCGTGGCCAGAAGCGCAAGCGCAAGCGCGGCGGCGGCAAGCGGCGCAAGGCGCGCGGCAAAGTCGACGAACGACACGCCGCTTGCAAGCCCGATGTAGGCGTTCTGGGGGTTTCCCACGAGCGTGGCGACGCTTCCCACGTTGGCGCCGATGGGAAGCGCAAAGAGATAGGGAACGCACGAGACATGGAGCAGCCGCGCGGCTTTCACGAGGATGGGCGCGAAGACGAGCACGACGGCGTCGTTGAGGACAAGCGCGGAGAGGACGGCCGAGGCGACCATGGTGCCGGCAAGGAGCGCCCGCCCGTTGCGCGCGCGGCGCACGATCTCGACCGAGAGGCGGTCGAAAAGGCCCGCAATTTCGAGGCCGGCCACGACCGTCATCATGCCAAGGAGGAGGGCCAGCGTGGGAAGGTCGATGGCGGAGAGCGCCGCCTGCGGGCTCACCTGCAGCGCAAGCACCATGGCCAAGCCGCCGGCCGCTGCGATCCACGGGCGGCGAAGGACGAAGGTGCCCCGGGCGACCCGGCGCGCAAGCAGGAGGGCAAACGTGACGACGAGGATGCCCGCGGAGAGGAGCACGGGAACGCACCCGCGCTGCAGGGAGATAAGGCGCGCGCTTGCGCGCGGGCGATGTCGGCGGCGAAGGGTCAAATAGTCCCGCGCGGCTGGCCCCCGCGATGACGGACAACCTGAAGAAGATCGAGGCGCCCATCACGGTCGAGCAGGTGTTCACCGTGGACGGCAAGCGCCTCACGGTGCTCGTCGTCTTCCCGGCGGCGATCGCCCAGGAGATCGGTCAGGAGAACCTGCTCGTGGCGGCCAACCGCGTCGTGGTGAATGTGGAGTCGAAGAGCCACCGGATCGAGAAGGTCCGCCGGTAGGTGGGCGATGGCGTCCCCGCCCTCGCGCCTGCGCCTATTCACGTGGGAGGAGGCGCAGCGCCAGATCCCGGCGGTGGAGGTGGCCCTGGCGCGCGCCCGCGCGTTTGCTCTGCGCCTGGGCGAGCTGGAGACGCGCGTAGACGCGATCGTCGCCGCGCACGGGGAGGAGCGGGTGGATTCCCCGCAGAACCCGGATCGGGAGGCGTACTGGCGGCTCCTTGCGGAGCTTCGCGACGTGCAAGCGCGGCTGGAGACGTCGATCGAGGAGATCCGGTTCGCGGGCGCCGAGGTGAAGGACCTCGCGCAGGGTCTCGTGGACTTCACCGCGCAGCGGGGGGAGGGCGAGCTCGTGTATCTTTGCTGGAAGCTTGGCGAGCCCGAGCTTTCCTGGTGGCATCCCCTCGAAGGCGGTTTCGCCGCCCGCAAGCCTCGCGCCGAGTTCTAACGCGCGCCCGCGAGCTTGGCCATGACGGCCATCTGCGCCCACATGCGGTTCTCCGCCTCGTCCCAGATCGCCGATTGCGGGCCGTGGGCCACGTCCTTTGTCACCTCGTAGCCATAGTAGGCCGGCAGGCAGTGGAGGAAGATGGCGTCGCCCTTTGCTTGCGCCATGCGCGGCGCGTCGATCGTGAAGCCTCGGAAGTCGTGGAGGCGCTGCTCCTTCTCCTTCTCGTCGCCCATGGAGACCCACGTGTCCGTCGCAACGACGTCGGCGCCCGCAAGCGCTCCGTCGATGCCCACTTGCACGTGGACGCTTGCCCCCGTGCGCGTGGCGATCGCGCGGGCGCGGGCGACGTACTCCTCGCCTGGACCGTAGCCGCGCGGCGTGGCGACGCGGACGTGCATCCCGGCGAGCGCGCCCCCGAGCAGGTACGAGCGGCACATGTTGTTGCCGTCCCCCAAGTAGGCGAACGTGAGTCCGGCGAGCGTGCCCTTGCGCTCGCGGATCGTGAGCCAGTCGGCGAGCACCTGGCAGGGGTGCTCGGTCTCCGAGAGGCCGTTGATCACGGGGACGGTGGCGTGGCGCGCAAGCTCCGCGAGATCGGCGTGGCGCTTGCACCGGTACATCAGGAGATCGACGTAGCGCGCGAGGACCTTCGCCGTGTCCTCGATGCTCTCCCCCCGGCCCAATTGCAGGTCGTCTTGCGAGAGGAAGATGGCCCGCCCTCCGAGCTTGGCGGCGCCCACCTCGAACGAGACGCGCGTCCGCGTGCTCGACTTCTCGAAGATCATGCCAAGCGTCTTTCCGGCGAGCGGTCCCGGCGAGGGCGCGCGGCCCTCCTTGTGCCGCCGCTTGAGATCCAGGGCCTCGGACAGGAGCGATTCGAGGCTCTCTCCCACGTCCTCCATCCCCAGAAGATGGCGCATCGATGCCAGCACGCGAATCGAGGGGGAAGAACCTTGCGTCCCGTTCGGGACGCGGCCGGACCGTGGCGTCGGAGGGCGGTCAAGGATCGCCGCGTACGTCGACGGGCCGGATGGACGCCTCGATCCGCTCGCCGGCAGCAAGGCCGTCGGCGTCCAGACGCACGCCGACGTCGAGCGTCTGTCCCACGGCCAGTCGGAACGGCCCCAGCGAGGCCGCGCACGACCCCGGCGCGCTGCACAATAGGACGCCGGCGCCCTCGGCGCGCTCCACCCGGAAGGTGAGCGGCCCGGCGGCGAGGTTCCAAACGCGCAAGGCCCGGTCGATTTCGACGGTGCCGTTGGGCGCCAGTCCCTGACCGCGCGGCGACGGCGCCACCCACTCCAGGCGAAGCGCCGCGTCCACGTCGTAGGCGACCGAAAGGGGGATGCCGGCCGAGAGCAGGCCGCATCCTGCCAGGAACGCGCCGCTCAAGAGGCAGACGAGGACACGCACGGACGTGCGCTCGTCCGGCCTGCGGCTTGACAGGGTGCCTGTCCGAATTCGTCCGGACAGGACGCGGCGTCCGCGACGCTTGTCAGGTGGTCTAGGTCCGGCGCCGACCGGCGGCAAGCGCCAGGAGCGCAAGTACGGACAAGGCCGCCAAGGGCTCCACGGAAGGCACCGGGCTCCGTCGCTCGTCCGTGTCGCTGGGTTTCAGGATCTCGGACAGGAGATCCCGCTGCGTGTCCGACTCGGTGAGCGTGAATCCGAGCGCGTTGTAGAGGATCTGGAAGCCGTTGGCCGAGAGGGCGTAGCTCGCAAGCCCGTACGGGTGGTAGTGCTCCGAGGTGGGCGGGGCAAGCAGCGCGCCGAGGAAGGAAATGCGTCCCTTGCCCAACGGGATCTCACCGAAGCTTGCGAACGCAGGGCCGCCCGACGCGCCCGCGACGGTGCCGTCGCGCGACGCGACCGCTTGGGAGGCCACGGTCCAGACCGGGGCGCTCGCCGGGCCGCCGCCGCCCACGGGGTAGCCAAGCGGAAGCGGGCCGTAGGTCTCGCGCGCCAGGCCCTTGAGGTCCCTTGCGAGCGGGTGGGAGCGGTCGAAATCGGCGTAGCCGGCGTACGCGAGCGTCTCCTCGACGGAGCCGGGCTCGACCGCGCCGAGCGATTCGAGCAGGCGAAGCGCCGAGTCCGTGAGGACGAGCCGGCCGCCGGATTCGACGAACGCGCGGAGAGCCTCGATGGCGGCGGGATCGTCGACAAGGGCGTCCGAGGCGCGGCTTGAGACCACCAACACGTCGAACCCGGAAAGCTCCGCGGCCAGCCGGTCGGCGGAAAGGCCGGCGAGGGGACCGTCGAGCACGCGCGCCATGTCGGCGAAGAAGGCGTTGATCTCCGCGCGCGACTGCCGCTCGAAGGCGTCGTCGGCCGTCGTCTCGAGGTGCGGGCCCTCCTTGGGCTGCGATTCGGTCGCGATCGGGTCGAGGAGGTACGCCGCGCGCAATCCGTTCGTGCGCACGTCGGCGAACGAGGGTTGCCGCACGTGATCGAGCCCGGCGCGCACGATCTCGCGGACGACGTGGACGTGGATGTCGTTGAGCTCCGCGAGGTAGTGGTTGTCGAAGGTGATGTGGTTGTACGACATCTCGACCGTGAAGCCCGTGGCGCCCAGCGCCTGCACGAAGAACGAGCCCGCGGTGCCGGAATCGGCGTAGCCGATCGTGTCCCAGGTCGTGCCGAACTGGTTGAAGCTTCCGCCGGCCACGCCGAGGTTGGGGAGCTGGTACCAGTAGGGGTAACGTTCGGCGGCCAGGCCGTCGAGCCGCTCCTTGAGGAGCTCGGCGAAGCGAAGCGTGCGAAGGTGCTGGCTTGGCGCCGCCTGGGCGTCGCGGAGGAGGCTGAGGGCAAAGTGCCCGTTGCGCAGGCACGCGCCGCCGAACACGGGGACCGAGCGCGGCAGGCACTGGGCGGGCTCGCCGTACGCCGGGCCGCCCACGACGGGGACCGGACGCGTGAACACCTCGCCGTCGGCAGGCGCCAGCATGCCGTGGATGTCCGAGGCCAGGACGACCCGGCCGCCGAAGCCCTGCAGGTATCCTACCACGGCAGCGATCTCGGGCTCCCGCAGGGCGTGCCCGCGCTTGCCCGCCGTGTTGTACCAGCCCACCGTGGGGAAGTCGCGGTTGAGGTCGACGCCGTTTCCGTTGAAGCGCACGTAGTTCTGGCTCTCGACGCAGCCGCCCGCGGGAAGCGGCGCCGCGAAGTAGTCCGGACAGTTGGCGCGGTATTCGAGCTGCTCGTGCACCCAGCCGTCGGGGTTCGTGAACAGGAAGACGAGGAGGTTCGCGTCGAGGTCGCGTCGATACTCGTCGGAGTAGTAACGGCCGGTGAGCAGGTCCTCGATCACCCGCATCCCGCCCTCGCGGCCGCCCTTCTCGTTCCCGTGGATCGAGAGCTGGAACACGAGGACGCGCTTCTCGTCACGCGGGACCGGGCTTTTGTCGTTCGTGAGCTCGACGGCGATCACCGGGAAGCGGTCGTGAGCGCCCGTCAAGTGGTTCTTCCAGCCGAAGCTTTGCCCGATCTCGAGGACGCGCAGCAGGTCCGGGTGTCTCTGGGCAAGCTCCCCGACGCCCTGCAGGAACTGCGCGAACGTGACGTAGTCGGTCGTCTCGCGGGCCTCCGGGAAGACGCGCTCGCTGACGCCTATGGCGGGCGTGGGCAGCGACGAGGCAAGCGGTCCGACGGCCCACGACGCGACGACGGCCAAGGCAAGAAGAGGAACCAAGCGTCCCACGGTCTTCCCTCCTAGGGCGCGCGACGGCGGCGCGCGAACGCAAGCGCCGCCAAGGCGCCGACGACCGCCAGCGCGCCGGGCGCCGGCATGGCGTTCGGATCGACCTGCGCGGGCGAGAGGATCTCATCGAGCAGGCCGCGCTCCTCCGTGGCGTCCCGCACCGTGAAACCCAACGCATTGTAGAGAATCTGGTAGCCCGTGGGCGAGATGGCGTAGCTTGCCAGGCCGTACGGGTGGTCGAACTCGGTCGTGGGCGGCGCAAGCGCTGCGCCCAGGAAGACGATCCGGCCCTGGCCCAGCGGGAACCATCCGAGGCTCGCCTGGTCGCGCGACCCGGAGGTGCCCGCTACGTCTCCGCCGGCGGCTTGCACGCCGTCGGCCGGGAAGACCCAGATGGGCGAGGTGTCGCGGTTGGCTCTCGGGCTTGGCGCGACGAAGTATCCAAGCAGGATCGAAGCGTAGGTCTCGCGTGCAAGCGGGCCGACGCCTGCGGCAAGCGGGTGGTCGCGGGACGAGTCGATGTAGCCGAGGTAGGCGAGCGTCTCGCGCGCCTCCACGGGCGCGCCCACGGGCTTGGCAAGCGCAAGCGCGGAATCCGTGAGGACGAGGTTTCCTCCCGCTTCGACGAAGGCCTTCATCGCCGCGAGCGCGGCCTCGTCGGAGAGAAGCGGCTTGGCTGCGCGACCCGCGACGAGCAGCTGGTCGTAGCCCGAAAGGCGGCCCGCGGAAACGTCCGCGACGGTGAGCGGCTGGAACGGACCGTCCACGACGCGCGCCATGTCCGAGAAAAAGTCGGCAAGCGTTGCGGGCTCCTCGCGACGGATCTGCGGCACGGGCGGATCGACGACAAGCTCACCCGAATCGTGGCTGCGCAGCGCACGCCGGCTCGCGCCCGGCGGCAGATAGGGACCGGCTTCGGGCGTGGGCGCGATGGCCACGGTCGCCTCGGCGTCCGCGAGGTACGCCGTGCGAAGGCCGTTTGTCTGCACGTCGGCGAACACGGGCGCGGCGGCCATCTCCATGAAGGCCCGCACGATCTCGCGCACCGCGTCGACGCTCATCGCGTTGAACGGGGGCAGGTAGTAGTTGTCGAAGGTGATGTGGTTGTACGCAAGCTCGAAGCCGACGCCGCGAGCGCCCAGGAACTGGACGAAGAAGTCGCCGGTGATGCCAGAGTCGGTGTACCCGAGCGTGTCCCACACGGTGCCGAAGTCGTTGAACTCGCCGCCGGCGAACCCGAGGTTCGGGAGGCGGGCCCAGGCAGGATGGCGCGCAAGGGCCATCGTGTTGAGCCGCTCCTTCACGTGCTCGGCCAGGCGCAGGTTGAACAGGTGGTCGCTCGGCGAGGCCTGCGTGCCGTCGAACATCGTGAGCACGAAGTGGCCCTTGTTGAGGCAAAGGCCTCCAAGCGCGGGCACGGAGGCCGGAACGCACGCCGCGGGATCGCGCGCCGCGCCGGGGCCGCCGTCGGCGGGCAGGAGCATGCCGTGGATGTCCGTGGCCGTCGTCACGCGGCCGCGGAAGGGAAGGTAGTAGGCCGCCCACGCGACCGTCTCGGGCTCCGAGAACGCGTGCTCGTAGGCGACGCCGTTGCCCATGCCCTGCATGTTGTAGAAGCCGATCGTGGGCCAGTCCCGGTTGAGGTCCGCGCCGCGCCCGTTGTAGCGGACGAAGTTCTGGCTGTCCACGCAGCCGCCCAGCGGGTTTGCCACGGAGCCCGCGTACCGCACGCAGTTGGGGCGGTACTCGGGAAGCTCGTGCGCCCAGCCGTCCGAGTTCGCAAAGCCGAAGACGACGACGAAGCGGTCGAGGAGAGCCCGGATCGCGTCGTCGTAGTAGTACGGCGCCGAGAGGTCCTCGATGACGCGCAGCGCGCCCTCGCGGCCGCCCTTCTCGTTGCCGTGGATCGAGACGTGGAAGATGAGGACTTCCTTGTCCTGGTACGGAATGGAGGACTTCTTGTTCGTGACCTCGACCGCGTACAGGGGAAGCCGGTCGTGCGCGCCCGTGAGGTGGTTCTTCCACCCGTAGCTCAACCCGATCTGCTTCACCGTGACCGTCTCGGGATACTTGCGCTCGAGCGCCGTGAGAAGGCCCTGGAACTCGTCGAAGCCGATGAAGTCCGTCGTCTCCCAAGGCTCGGGAACGACGCGCGGCCCCACGCTTGCGGCGGGCACGATGGGCAGCGCGGAGGCGGTCGGAAGAAGGACGAGGGCAAGCCCGAGGGCGACGAGGACGGAACGCATGCTCCCGCGGGGGGATCGAGGGAGAACCCTATTTTACGTTTGTGGAGCCGCGGTTGCCCGGGGGACCCCTGCGGGGGGAGGGTCTAGCACGGTTCTTGTCCGATCACTCCCACTCGACGGTCCCGGCGCCCGCGCGGCTGCGCCGCGCTCCGCGGAACGGCTTCGCCGTTCCGCTGCGCCCGTGACCGTCTCGTGGTCGTTTCACTCCCACTCGACGGTCCCGGCGCCCGCTTCGGGCCCCGGGGGCCCTCGCTCCGTGGAGCGCTCGCTTCGCTCGCGCTCCACTGCGCCGTGAACGGTCTCATTCCCATTCGACCGTTCCCGGCGCCCGCGCGGCTGCGCCGCGCTCCGCGGAACGGCTTCGCCGTTCCGCTGCGCCCGTGACCGTCTCGCGGTCGTTTCACTCCCACTCGACGGTCCCGGGCGGCTTGTGCGTGATGTCGTACACCACGCGGTTCACCTTCTTGCCAAGGGTGTTGGTGATGCGCACGCTGATCTTCTCGAGGACCTCGTGCGGGATGCGCGTGTAGGCCGCGCTCATCGCATCCAGGCTCTCGACCGCGCGCACCGCGACCGTATCGCCGTAGGCGCGCACGTCGCCGTGGACGCCCACCGTGCGCACGGGCAGGAGCACGGCGAAGTACTGCCAGGGGTGCGCCTGCATCTTGCCCGCCTTCACGGCCTTCTCGATCTCGTCCTCGACGATGAAGCAGGCTTCGCGCACGGTCTCCGTTCGCTCGGGCGTGGCCTCGCCGATCACGCGGATCGCAAGGCCCGGGCCGGGGAACGGCTGGCGCTCGGAAAGGGCAAGGCCCAGATGGCGCGCGGTCTTTCGCACCTCGTCCTTGTAGAGGTCGCGCAGCGGCTCGCACAGCGCAAGCCCGAGGTCCTTTGGAAGGCCCCCGACGTTGTGGTGGCTCTTGATCGTGTCCCGAAGCTCGCCGCCCGATTCGATCCAGTCTGGCGCGATCGTGCCCTGCACGAGCCACTTCGCGTCGAACTTTCGCGCCTCGCGCTCGAAGATGCGGACGAACTTCTCGCCGATGATCTTGCGCTTGCGCTCGGGGTCGGTCACGCCGGCAAGCGCGGCGTAGTAGTCCTGGCGGGCGTCCACGAAGTCGACGTTGAGGCCCGCCTTCGTGAGGCTCTCGCGCACCTGCGCGGGCTCGTCCTTTCGCATGTAGCCGGTGTCGACGAAGACGCAGTGGAGGCGGTCGCCGATGGCACGCTGCACGATGACGGCGGCCACCGAGCTGTCGACGCCTCCGGAGGTGGCGATGATCGCGTGGCCGGTCACCGTCTTGCGGACCTCCGCCACCTGCTCCTCCACGAACTTCGCCGGATCGAACATCGGCCGTGGGATTACGACGCGCGGTATATGAGCGTATGGACCCGGGCGCCCGCGCGGAGCCTCAACTCTCGACGTGGATGCGCGCGAAGAACAGACGGAACGAGTACGGCAGGAGGGAGCCCTTGCGCGACGCCTCGTACGCGGGCCAGCCTTCGATCTCCCGTCCCTCGTACCCGAAGTCGTACCCGCTCGTCGCGTCCACGAGGCCCGCCATCACCGGGACGCGCCCGGGACCGCTTACGGCAAGCGAGACCGAGCTCACGTTGGCAAAGTCGGCAAGCGCCGTTCGGCCGACGTTCGTGAGCGTGTAGGTTCCCAGGCCCGACAGGGAGGAGGCGCCTTCCAGCCGGACGAGCTGGATGGCGTGCGCTCGCCCTTCGCCCGCGGGAGCCGACGGCGGGATCGAGAGGCCGCCATCGAGGTAGCGCGCATCGCCTTCGCGCCGGTAGACGTTGCCGGCGGAGAACCAGATGTCGCGGGCCTGGGTCGAGGAAAGCTGGTAGTGGAAGGAGCCCGCGTCCACGATCCAGGCCGTTGCCACGGGAACGCTTGCGTTCAAAAACTCGAGCCGAAGCGCCAGGTTTGTCATGTTGAACTTGCCCGAGGCCGAGGCGAGGCACAGGAGCGTGGCGTTGCCGCTTGTCTGAAGCGCCGGCGTCGACGCGTCCAGGTTCGCCCCGTCGCAAACCGTGTGGTTCGTGCTGCCGCCTGCGTCCAGGCAGCCGGCTTCGGGCGCCAGGGCTCCGCAGGCGCCGATGCCAGGCCCCGTTCCGCCCTCCGGGAAGGACGCATGGCGTTTGGTCGAAAGCTCCGTC
>DATLFM010000085.1 GCA_035541015.1 Candidatus Thermoplasmatota archaeon | reverse complement strand
CCGTGGGCCCGTCGATGCCGTCGGTGCCCATGCTCGCGAGCACGAACTCCGTGTCGGCGGAGAGGGCGGCGGCAAGCGCGAGCTCCTGGTTGCGCCCGCCTTTTCCGGCGCCCGTCACGCGCACGGTCGTCTCGCCGCCGTAGACGACGCACGCGGGCCGGTCGATGGGCACGCGGCCGGCTTCGACGTCGAGCGCCATCTGCGCGAGCTTGGCGCCGGCCACGCGGGCCTCGCCAAGGAGCGGCTCGCGGACCCAGAACGCGTGGAAGTCCATCGTGACGGCCTTCTGCGCGGCGGCCGCGGCGGCGGTGGCGGCGCCGCCCACGAGCACGGTCGTCGCGCGCTTCCACGTCGCGTCCGCGGGCTTCACGGTCTCCTCGCGCTCGCCCCTGGCGCCGGCGCGGAGATGCTCGACGACGGAGCGGGGAAGCCGCTCGAGGCGAAGCTTGCGGACGACGGCGAGCGCGTCGTCGAAGCCCGTGGGGTCGGGCGCCGTGGGTCCCGAGCCGACGAAGTGGACGTCGTCGTCGGGGACGTCGGAGAGAACTAGCGTGAGGACGGTGCCGCGCGCTTCCTTGGCAAGACGTCCGCCTTTCACGCGCGAGAGGTGCTTGCGGACGGTGTTCAGCTCCCAGATGTCGGCGCCGGCGTCTTGGAGCGCGCGCGTGGCGGCGGCGAGGTCTTCGACGGGGACCTCGGGGGCTTCCAGGCACGCGGAGGAGCCGCCCGAGAGGAGAACCACGAAGAGATCGTTCTCGCCGGTCGCGCGCGCCATGGCAAGCGCGGCCTCGCCCGCGGCGACGCTTGCGTCGTCGGGAAGCGGGTGCCCTCCTTGCAGGAAGACGTGCTTCCCGTGCGGCGTTCCGGCGGGCGAGACGACGAGCCCCTCGTCGACGGGCAGGACGCCGTCCGCGCCTTGCATCATGCGCTCGGCCGCCTTGCCGACGGCAAGCGCGCGGACGCGGCGGAACTTGCGGAGGTCCAGGGGCGGCTTCTCGGAAAGCAGGATCCGGCGCGGCTCTTCCGGGTCGGCGGGGAGCGCAGCGCGCACGAGCGCCTCGGGCTCGACGGCGGACACGGCCGCGTCGAGGATGGAAAGCGCGTCCTGCCGCCAGCCGCGCCATCCTTCCTCCGTGCCAAGGACGAGGTCCTCGAAGTTGCGGAAGATCACGGGGGCGCGAACGGGCGGAGACGTAAAGCCTTTGTCGGGGCGACTGCGGAAGTGCCCGGCGGGTACGCGTTTCCGCAACCGGCCCATAGACTTTTCGTCCGGCGGGCCATGGGGAAGCGATGCCCTCCCCCTCGCCCTCCCGCCGCTCCGACGTCGATTTCGTCTTCGAGCAGGTGCGTCGCCATCACGCGTGGTTCGACGCGTGCTTGCCCATGATCGCAAGCGAGAATCTCATCTCGCCCCTGGCGCGGCAGCTTCTCGTCTCGGACTTCCACGACCGGTACGCCGAGGGACACCCGGGCAAGCGGTACTACCAGGGCCTCGCGTTCATCGACGAGGTCGAGCGGCGCTGCGCGGAGCTTGCGCGCGAGCTGTTCGGCTGCTCGCACGCCGACGTGCGGCCCACGTCGGGCACGAACGCGAACATGGCGGCCTTCTTCGCGCTTGCGCAGCCCGGGGACGCGATCACGGCGCTTGGGACCGCTTCGGGCGGCCACATCAGCCACGCGAAGTTCGGCTCGGCGGGGCAGCGCGGGCTTGCGATCCACACGTACCCGTGGAACGACCGCGAGATGAACCTCGAGGTCGAAGGGGCCAAGAAGCTCATCCGTGAAGTGCGGCCCAAGGTGGTCGTGCTGGGGGGCAGCGTGTTCCTGTTCCCGCATCCGGTCTCGGAGATCGCCCCGGTGGCGCGCGAGGTGGGCGCGCGGGTGATGTACGACGGCGCGCACGTGCTTGGCCTCATCGCGGGCGGCCGGTTCCAGGACCCGCTGCGGGAGGGCGCCGACGTGATGACCGGGAGCACGCACAAGACGCTTCCGGGCCCCCAGGGCGCCGTCCTCCTGTCGAACCTCGACGACTCGGAGGAGAACGCCAAGCTCAAGAAGAAGCTCGATTCGGCCGTGTTCCCGGGCGTCGTCTCCTCGCACCATCTGCACCACATGGCAGCCAAGGCGGTCACGTTTGCGGAGCACCTCGAGTTCGGGCGGGACTACGCCTCGCAGGTCGTGGCGAACGCAAAGGCGCTCGGCCAAGCGCTGCACGAGGAGGGCGTGAAGGTCCTCTGCGAGCACAAGGGCTTCACGGAGAGCCACCAAGTCGTCGTGGACGTGCGCGAGCACGGCGGCGGCAAGTGGGCGGCCGAGGCGCTGGAGCGGGGGAACGTGATCACGAACATGAACATGCTTCCCGGCGACGAGAAGCCCATGAACCCCTCCGGGCTGCGCCTGGGGTCGCAGGAGCTCACGCGCATCGGGCTTCGTCCGGCCGACATGGGCGACGTCGCGCGGTTTGTGCGGCAGGTCGTCGTGGACAAGGTGGCGCCCGAGAAGGTTCGCGCCGACGTGGCCGAATTCCGCAAGGGCTTCCGCGGAGTGCGCTATTGCTTCGAGGAAGGGACCCCTGCATACGAGTTCTGGACACTCGCCGTCAAGTAGCGAGCTGGGCGCCCGCCGTGCGCTTGTGCGCGTTGCGCGTCAGATGTGGCCAAGCGGCCACGGCCAACGCGCAGACGCTTCCCGCGAAAGCCTTTTAAACCATTCCCTATTATACCGGCGCTGCGCCCCCTCGCAGGGGGGCCTTCGGTGTGCTTCTCATGGATGCGGATTCCCCGCAAGTGACCACGGACTCTTCCCGGCCGGAAGAGGGTTCCCCGCGACCGTCCCGCCAAATCACGACCGGCGATTCGTCGAAGTCGACCACCCCCACGGAGGAGGCCCAAGCC
>DATLFM010000084.1 GCA_035541015.1 Candidatus Thermoplasmatota archaeon | reverse complement strand
CGCGTCGGCGCGGGCCTTCACCTGCGCTTCGGCGCTGGCCTTGGCCTGCATCGTGGCGCGGGCGTTTGCCTGCACGTTGCTCTCGAGGTCCGCGCGGGCGTAGGCGGCCGCGCGGGCGGAGGCGTCCAGCGTCGCGCGGGCTTGGCCCTCGACGCGAGCCTTGGCGTCTCCGACTGCGCGAAGGGTGGGGCGCGTGTCGACGTCGGCGTCGGCGTCCACGTGCGCGCGCGAGGAGAGTCGGCTCTCGGCGTACGCGTACGCGTCGCCGCGCACCGAGCCATCGAGCGCACCGCTTGCCTCGCCGTAGGCGTCCATCGACGTGTCGAGCGAACCCGACGCGCGAGCGTCCACGCCGGCGTACCCGCCCGTGGACACCCCCGCGCCAAGCGCGTACGCACCTGGAGCGATCGCAACGAAGGCGATCAGTGCAAGCGTTCCCAATCCGACCCGGCCAAAGCGCATCCCAATCCGCTTCATGACAGACACCTAGCACAATCCTCGACCGGCCCGCTTATAGCCAGATTGGATGCCGCCGTGAAACGAGCCCGAGTCCCCGCCCGGCATGTATGTATGCGCGCGCGACAAGAAGCAGGGCACAGACGATGCGCCGCCCTCCGGTTCTTGTGCTCGGACGACGCCCGGTGCCCGGGGGCCCGGGTGCAAAGTCCCGTGAGCGCCGGGTTCCCTCGTTTCACGGGGCCATACACAAAGCCCAAATACCCTCCTCCGACAGAGCTTCGGTCGGAATGGGGAGCCCGCGGAACGCCGCGGGCAGGAGGGAGCGCAGGGCGCGCCTCGAGCGCCTTGCGGTTGGGATGGGACGAACGTGAGAAACGCTTCCGTGTACGCGCTCGCACTCGTCGCCGGCTTTGCGCTGGCGGCAGGCGCCGCGCAGGCCGCGACGGGCTGGGTCGAGATCGGAGGCCACGCCAAGGCCGGAAGCTCCGTCTCGCTCGCGCACGACCTGCGCCTGCTCCCGCTTCCAAGCATCGACCTCTCGCTGCCGGGCCTCTCGCTTGGCGTCTCCTCGGAAGGCTCTGCCGCCGGAACCGAGGAAGCCTCCGTCTCCACGATGTCGGACGCTTCCGCCGGGACGGGCGCGGGTGCCTTCCTTCCGCCGCACGTGGAGGCGGCGCTTCCGGCCGCCGCCGCGGCCGCCGCCGGACTTGCCGGCGCCGCCGTCGCCTTCGAGCCCGTGCGCCACGGCCTCTTCCTGCTCCTTGCCCCCCTGTACTCGCGCATCCGCCGCAACGACGTGCTCGACCACGAGGTGCGCGAGCGGATCTACCAGAAGATCCAAACCGCCCCGGGCATGACGATCCAGGAGCTCACCACCGAGGCGGGCGTCGGGTGGGGCACGACCGTGTACCACCTGGCGCGTCTCGAGAAGGAGAAGCTCGTCGTGTCGCGCAAGTTCGGCTCCAACCGCCGCTACTTTGCGAACGGCACCGTCGCGCCGCAGAACGCGCAGGCGATCTCGATCCTTCGCAACGACGTGAGCCTGCGCATCGCTTCGTTCGTCCGGGACAACCCCGGCGCGGCGCAGAAGGACGTGTGCGAGAACCTCGGCATCTCCCCGCCGGTCGCAAGCAAGTACCTGCGACGCATGCAGGAAGCCTCGCTCGTGCAGAGCGAGCGCGACTGGCGGCACGTGAAGTACTATCCGGGCGAGAACCTCGACGCGATGATGCGCACGACGGCCGGCGAGGCCGACCCGGCGCCCGTTGCGGCCCCCGGCCTTGCCTCCGCCTAGTTTTACTGCGCAATTGCGCAGGAATCGATTCGAAACGACTCTAAGGAGATTCCTTAAATAGCCTCAGTCCGTCGTTCGAGCCGTCGGAGGCTTGCGCGTGCGGTCGCCAGGAGTAGCCATCGGTCTTGCGCTCCTGCTTTTCGTCTCCACCCTTCCGGCGCCCTCCACGCAGGCGGCCACGTCCGGCACGGGCGCGGAGGTTGTCCAAGACGACGAGGGCGACCACCTCGACGCCTTTGGGCCGGCCACCGACGTCCTGCGCGTGGGCGCGCGCACCGAGCCGACGCTGCTCCGGTTCTTCGTCAAGGTCCAGGACCCGCAGCCTCCCCCCACGATCGTCCGCTACCGCCTCGGATTCACCGTGGTGGGCGGGCTTTCGTACTACGCCACCGCCTCCTACGCGCCCTCGGGGCAGGTGACGGGCGGCACGCTCTGGCGCGCCGTTCCCGAGACCGCTCGCATCTCGGGCACCGCCATCGTCGTCGATTGGCTCGGCTCCGAGCTTCGGTTCACGATCGCGCGGTCGCTCCTTGGCAACCCAGCCGACGGCACGGAGCTCTTGCAGATCACGGCCGCCGTCACCTCCACGCCGACGGCCGCCTCGGAGGTGCGCAGCACGCTCACCTTCTACGACGACACGGAGCCCGGGTCCTACGTGGTCGGATTCAACACGCCTTTCACCGTCCCGAGCGAGCCCCTGAACCCCGCCGCCTCGGGCAACCTCGAGCGCATCACGGTCACCTGGAACGCGCCGGCCAGCAACGGCGGCTCGGACATCCTCTCCTACCAGCTCTACCGTGGAACCGCAAGCGGCAACCTCGCGCCGCGGGCGACGCTTCCGGCCTCCGCGCGCAACTTCCACGACGCAGACGTCCTGGCGGGCACGCAGTACTTCTATCGGGTCGCCGCCGTAAACGGCGTGGGCGAGGGCCCGCCAAGCAACGAAGTGTCCGCGCGCCTGGCGACCCCCGTCCAGCCCAATCCGCCCACGCCGCCGCGGAACGTCACGGCCTCGGGAGGAAACGGAGCGATCTACCTCGAATGGCAGGCGCCGGCGAGCAACGGCGGCGCGGCGGTCCAGCAGTATTCCGTGTACCGCGCGGGCGCCCTTGTCGCCAACACGACGAACACGTTCTTCTATCACGACGGGCTGCCCAACCAGCAGACGTTCTGCTACAACGTCACGGCCTCGAACGTCGCGGGCGAGAGCGCGCCAAGCCAGGGGGCGTGCGCGACCACGACGAGCTCGCCTCCGCCGGGCTTTCCCGTGCCCTCGGCGGCCACGGGCATCGGACCCGGATCGAAGATCTTCATCAACGGAGGCATGTGCACGGCGAACTTCGTCTGGACCGACGGCGTGAAGCGCTACCTCGGTTCGGCCGGGCACTGCTTCCTGCCCTCCGACCGGACGGCCACGCACGGACCCGGCGCGGACTTCAACGCAAGCGGCGTCGTCGTCCGCGTGTGCGTGTCAAGCTGCCTCTTCGGCGGCGCGACGGGCGGCTTTGTCGCCGGCAACCTCGTGACGCTTGGCAAGGTGGCCTACGCGCGCCAGAGCGAGAACGGCGCGGCGGTGGGCAACGACTTCGGAATCGTGGAGATCCCGCCTTCGCTGTGGACGCTCGTGCGCCCGTCGCTTCCGGTGTGGGGAGGACCCGTGGCGGGACCCGACGGGCGCTCGACCCTCGGGCAGACCCTCTGCCACTACGGCGTCGGCTGGGTCATGGGAGAGACTTTTGCCACGATGGCCCGCGCAGGCGTGGGCATCGGCCAAAGCGACGCCGCCGGGTCGTTCACCTACGCCGGCGCGACCATCTCCGGCGACTCCGGCTCGGCCGTCGTGACCTGCCAGGTCAACACGCAGACGGGCGTGCGCGGCCTTGCGCCCGTGGGCATCCACACGCACAGCGACCTTGGCGCAGTCGTCATCAGCCTACCGGGCATCAAGCACGGGACGACGATCGCAAAGGCGAAATCCATGGCCCAGCAGGCGGGAATCTCGCTCTCGCTCGTGTACAGTGGCTAGCCGGCGACAGAACGCTTAAGTAGGGCAACCGACTGTCTCGGCCTGGTTCCCCATGCCCGGCAAGCCCGGTTCGATGTATCGCTGGATCACGCAGATGGCGTACACGCGCCGCGAGTACATGGGCGGCGTGCCGGGCAGCCGCATCACGCAATTCGACCTTGGCGACAAGACGACGGACTTCCCGGTCCGCCTTGCGCTTGTGGCCAAGGAGCGCTGCCAGATCCGGCACAACGCGCTGGAGGCCGCGCGCGTGAGCACGAACCGCGTCCTCATGAAGTACACGGGCGCCACGGGCTACAACCTGAAGATCCGCGTCTACCCGCACCACGTCCTGCGCGAGAACAAGCAGGCCTCCGGCGCCGGTGCCGATCGCGTGTCGCAAGGCATGCGCCAGTCCTTCGGAAAGGCCATCGGCACGGCCGCGCGCGTCGAGCCGGGCCAAGTCTTGATCGAAGTCGGCGTCAAGGCCGAGCACGCGAAGTGGGCCAAGGAGTCCCTCCGCAAAGCCAACACGAAGCTTCCGACGCCTTGCGACATCGTCGTCCAGAAGGGCGCCGAGCACATGCGCGACCATGCGGCGGAAGAGGAAGCCCCCGCCGCACGCTAGGACAAACCTCACAAGCTGCCGCTTTGTGACGTAAAGGTCACCTTCGATTTCGCCCTCGGCAAAAGAGCTTTCTACCTTGTGACCGTACGGTCAACCCGTGGTTTCCACGGAGGCCGAGCGGCTGCAAACGGACATCGCCGGGCGCCTTGTCCTTGCGCCCGCCCCGGGAGCGGAAATCCGCCGCTTGCGGGAACGTTGCGGCTTCACGCAGGAACGCCTCGCCGAGCTTCTGGGCATCGCGCGCGAGACGCTCTCGCGCATCGAGGGCGACCGGCTGAAGCCCACGCTCGAGGTCGTGCAGCGCCTTTCCGCCATCGCCGCGCTGTCGGACGCGACGCGCGAGCACGTGGCCGAGACCGAGGCCCTCGGGCTTCCTCCCGACGGGGCTTGGCTTGCCCGCGTGGCCAAGAGCCTGCGCCTTTCCAAGGAGACCGCCGACGAGGTCGCGCTTGCGGCCATGATCGGTTACGATCGCAAGAAGAGCAGTTGGATCCGCGAACTGGCGGGTGGACGATGAAACGCATTCTGTGGCTTACGGAGATCGGGAGAAACGACGTCGCGACCGCCGGCGGCAAGGGCGCCAACCTCGGGGAGATGACCCAGGTCGGGTTCCCCGTCCCTCCCGCCTTCGTCGTTTCCGCCGACGCGTACGGTGAGTTCCTTCGCGACACGGGCCTTCACGCCAAGATCGGCGAGATGCTCAAGGGCGTGAACGTGGACGACAACAAGGCGATCCACGAGGCCTCCGACCGGATCCGCGCGCTTCTTCACAAGTCGGCCATGCCCAAGGCCCTCGAGCAGGAGATCGCCAACGCCTACGCGAGCCTCTCGAAGCCCACGGGCGGCGACGCCTTCGTCGCCGTGCGCTCGTCGGCGACGGCCGAGGACCTGCCGGAGGCGAGCTTCGCCGGCCAGCAGGAGACGTTCCTCAATTGCAAGGGCACAGCAGACGTCGTCGCCCACGTGCAGCGGTGCTGGTCGTCGCTGTTCACGCCGCGAGCCATCTTCTACCGAGCCAAACAGAAGTTCGAGACCGACAAGGTCCGCATCGCCGTCGTCGTCCAGCGCATGGTGGACGCGGAGAAGGCCGGCGTCCTGTTCACGCGCCACCCCACGACGGGCGAGGACAAGCTCGTCATCGAAGGCTCCTGGGGCTTGGGTGAAGGGGTCGTCTCGGGCGTCGTGTCGCCCGACAACTACGTCGCCGCCCCGGACGGCAAGATCCTCGCGTCGAACATCATGAGCAAGACCACGATGTTCGTGCGCGGCAAAGATGGAAAGACCGCGACCGTGCCCGTGCCCGCCGACAAGAAGATGGGACGCGTGCTCTCCGAGGAGGAGATCGGCCGCCTCGTGAAGCTCGGGAAAAGCGTGGAGAAGCACTACGGATCGCCCCAGGACATCGAGTGGGCCTTCGAAGGAACGGAACTCTATCTTCTGCAGACGCGCCCCGTCACCACCATCAAGCAGCCGTCCAAGGCGCCCCCGCCGGCGCCGCATGCGGCCGCCGCCGGCGGCGAGAAGATCCTCCTCCAGGGACTGGGCGCAAGCCCGGGCACGGCCTCGGGCAAGGTCGTGATCCTGACGGACGCCAAAGCGCTCGACCGCTGCAAGGAGGGCGACGTTCTCGTGACGCCCATGACGATGCCCGACATGGTGCCCGCCATGAAGCGAGCCGCGGCCATCGTCACGAACGAAGGCGGAATGACCTGCCACGCCGCCATCGTCTCGCGCGAGCTTGGCATCCCCTGCGTGGTCGGGACGAAGAAGGCGACGACGCTGCTCAAGGAAGGCCTCGTCGTCACCGTGGACGGCGAGAAGGGGCTCGTCGCCGAAGGCGCCGCCGAGCGGACCGCCAAGCCCGCCGCCGCGCCGCCGCCTGCCGCCGCCGTCGCGCCCGTCGCGCAGAAGCTCGTCACGGCCACGGGCGTCAAGGTCAACATCAGCATGCCCGAGGCGATCCAACGCGCCATGGCCGTGTCGCCCGACGGCGTGGGTCTCCTCCGCATCGAGCACATCGTGCTCGGCCTGGGAAAGCACCCCCTCCAGTTCGTGAAGGAGGGCAAGCGCGAGGAGTACGTGAACTACCTTGTCGACAACATCCGCAAGGTCGCCGAGCCCATGTACCCGCGGCCCGTGTGGGTCCGCACGCTCGACGCGCCCACGGACGAGTTCCGGCTGCTCCCGGGCGGACAGGACGAGCCCCGCGAGCACAACCCCATGCTCGGGTGGCGCGGCATCCGCCGCGGGCTGGAGCAGACCGACCTCCTCCTCGCCGAGTTCGAGGCCGTCAAGCGCCTGCACGCAAAGGGCCTGAAGAACGTCGGCATCATGCTGCCCCTTGTCCAGAGCCCCGAGGAGGTGCGGCGCGCAAAGGACCTCCTGCGCGAGGTCGGGCTTGAGCCCCACAAGCAGGTGGCCTTTGGCATCATGGTCGAGATCCCAGCCGCCGCGCTTGCCATCGACGCCATCCTCGACGAGGGGCTCGACTTCGTGAGCTTTGGAACGAACGACCTCACGCAGTACACGCTTGCCGTCGACCGCAACAACGAGCACGTCGCACGCCTGTACGACGAGTTCCACCCCGCCGTGGGCAAGCTCATCCAGATGACGATCGAAGCGTGCCGCAAGCGCGGCGTCGAGACGTCCATCTGCGGGCAGGCCGGATCGAACCCCAAGTTCGTGGAGAAGCTCGTCCGCTGGGGCATCTCCTCCGTGTCGGCCAACATCGACGCCGTGACCCGGGTGCGCGAGACGATCGCGGCGACGGAGCAGAGGCTGCTCCTCGATGCCGCGCGCGAGCGGCTGGGCGACCGGTGACGTCCCCTCGGTCGCGTGGCGCGGTCCGCCCCTCGGCAACCTTCAAATAGACCCATCCCATCCGATCGGTCATGGAGCCGCCGCGTCGCGAGGGTCTGCCCGAGAAGGGCCTTCCGGACGAGGAGGTCCGCCGCCGCCTCGCCGCCGCCCGCTTGCGCGACGCCCGGTTCGACACGGGACGCATCCTCGGCTCCATGTGCACGCTTCCTCACCCGCTGGCCCGCGAGGCGCACGCGACGTTTGCCGAGGCGAACCTCGGCGATCCGGCCATGTGCCCCGGAAGCGCGCAGATCGAGGCGCTGGCGGCCGACTGGATCCTCACCCTCCTTTCCGCGCCGCCCGGCGCCGGCGCCGAGTTCGTCTCCGGCGGAAGCGAGGCGAACATCCTTGCGTTGCTCGTGCACCGAAAACCCGGCCGCGACGAGGTCGTGCTGCCGCGCAGCGCACACTTCTCCTTCGAAAAGGCCGCTCGCCTGCTTGGCCTCCGGCTCCGCAAGGCAGACCTCAACGACGACTACACGGTCGACGTCGCCGACGTCGAGCGTCTCGTCGGGCCACGCACGGCCTGCCTGGTTGGCATCGCGGGGGCCACGGAAACGGGAAGCGTCGACGACGTCCCGGCGCTCTCCGAGGTTGCCGCGGCCCAAGGCGTTCCGCTGCACGTGGATGCGGCCTTCGGCGGCTTTGTGATTCCCTTCGCCAAGCGCCTTGGGCACAGGCTTCCCGACTTCGATTTCGCCCTCCCGGGCGTGTCCACCGTCACCATCGATCCGCACAAGATGGGCCGCGCGGGCATCCCCTGCGGCGTGCTTGCCGCCCGCGACGCAAGCCTCCTTCGGGGCGCGCGCGTGGAGACGCCGTACCTCTCGGCCGAGGGCCACTTCACGCTCGTGGGCACGCGCAGCGCCGCGGGACCCGCGAGCGCGTACGCGGCCATGGCCTCGTTGGGCGAGTGGGGCTACGTGGAGACCGTGCGCGAGTGCCTGGCCGTGACCGACCACCTCGTGCGCAGCGTGAGCGCGATCGGCGTGCCGCTTGCCGCGCCGCCCACGCTCAACCTCGTCGCTCTTCGCGTGCCGTCGCCCCGCGCGGTGCGCGAGGCGCTGTCCCGCCGCGGCTGGATCGTGAACCTCGCCCCGCTTGCCGGCGGGATCCGCATCGTGCTCATGCCGCACGTCACGCGCGAGGCCGTCGACGCCTTCGTGCCCGACCTTGCCGCCGCGATCCAGGAGGTGTCCGCCTGACGCTTGCGCTCCTTCGCCAAACGACGCTCGCCTGCCCCGTCGTGAAGAAGGGCACGTACGACTACTTCGTGCACCCGCTCACCGACGGCGTGCCGCAGATCGAGCCCGCCCTCCTCCGCGAGGTCGTGGACGAGATCCTCCGGATCGGAACGTTCCGCGCGGACAAGATCGTCACGGCCGAGGCCATGGGCATTCCGATCGGGACCGCGCTTGCGCTTGCGACGGGCCTTCCGCTCTCCGTGATCCGCAAGCGAAGCTACGGTCTCCCCGGCGAGGTGTCCGTCGCGCAGACGACGGGCTACAGCGCCAACCAGCTGTTCATCAACGGCGTCCGCCCGGGCGACCGCGTCGTGTTCGTCGACGACGTCGTCTCCACCGGCGGCACGCTGTCCGCCTGCCTTGAGGCGCTCGTGAAGATCGGCGCCGAGCTTGCCGACGTCATCGTCGTCTTCGAGAAGGGCGAGGGCCGGCGCGTGGTGGAGCAGCGCTTCGGGCGCCCGGTCAAGACCCTGCTTCGGGTCGAGGTGAAGGATGGACGCGTTTCCGTGGGCTGACACGTACGAGCTCGACATGCCCTCGGTCTTCGCGGCGATCCGCTCGCGCGGCGCTCGTCGCGTGCTCCTCCAGTTCCCCGACGGCCTGCGCGACTACTCGGCGGCCGTCGCCGCCGCCGTCGCGCGCGAGACCGGCGCGGAGACGCTCGTGGCCGGCGGCGCGTGCTACGGCGCGTGCGACCCGTCGCCCGAGACGGCGGCCGTGGGCGCCGACCTTCTCGTGCAGTTCGGGCACAGTCCCATTCCCTCGGTGACGGTGAAGGACGCGCTCTTCGTGCGCGCGAAGTCGAAGCTTCCCGTGGACGGCGTCGTGCGCCGCGCGGCCGCCGATCTCCCCGGCCGGCGCGTGGGCGTCCTCACAACGGCCCAGTACGCCCACCGCCTGGAGGAGATCCTGGCGGCCCTGCGCGCGGCCGGGAAGGAGCCCTTGGTCGGACGGGGGGACCTCCGCATCGCGATGCCCGCCCAGGTGCTCGGGTGCAACTACTCGGCCGGCAAGGCCGTCCTCGCCCAGGCGGACTGCTTCCTATACGTTGGAAGCGGGGACTTCCACCCGCTGGGCATGGCCCTTGAGACCGACAAGCCGCTTGTGGTCGCCGACCCGGAGAACGACACGGTCCGAACGGTGGCCGGCCTTCGCGAGCGCATTCTCCGGCAGCGGCACGCGGCCATCGCGCGCGCGAAGGACGCGCGGAGCTTTGCGATCCTCGTGTCCACGAAGCCGGGCCAGTTCCGGATGCGCCTTGCGTTGGAGACGAAGGCGCTGATCGAGAAGCACGGCCGCGCGGCAACCATCGTCACGCTCGACACGTTCACGCCCGACTCGCTGCAGTACTGGCGCAAGGAAGGCTGCTGGGTGAACACCGCGTGCCCCCGCATCGCGACGGACGACTTCTCCAAGTACCAGGTTCCGATGGTGACGCCCCCCGAGCTCGAAATGGCCTTTGGCCTTCGGCGCTGGGAAGAAGGGTACGTGTTCGATGCGATCGACGGGGACCCGACGCAGCACGAAACGCCCCCGTGATGCGCTGCGCGCGGATCACGGCTTGCGCCCGCGCCAGGCGCTGAGGACGTCGGCGCCGCCGCCCAGGAAGAAGAGCACCGCCACGACGAGACCCGCCAAGCCCGCGGCAAAGAGCCCAAGCCCAAAGAGCGAGCCCCACAGGCCCGCCTGGAAGGCGCCCAAGCTGTTGAGGACGACGTAAGCCGCCACGGCGAAGATCGCAAGGCCCACGGAGAAGACGACGCCCAGCCGGGCAAGCTCGCGCGGATGCACGGAACGCGCATCCGCTTTTGCCCTAAAGAGGCTGCGGCCCTAGATCATGGACAGGAGCGCAAAGACGACAAAGGGCGCCGAAACGGTCGCCAGGAAGCCGTACCGCGTGAGCTTCGGGTACAGGTCGGGCCGCTTCCAGTAGTCGGCGTTGATGCTGACAAGCGCCGTGACCGCGAGGCTTCCCGCCAGGAACGAGTAGAGGCTCGCCATGATCTTGTCGATGAGCGTGAGGAGGCCAAGCGGAGGCAGCGAAGCCGTCTGGGCCACGTGGAACATGACCGCGCTGATGAGCATGCTGGTGCCCGCGCCCACGCGAAGCGACAGCTTCTCGGGCGGGAAGAGGAAGGACAATCCGCTCACGATCGCAAACACGGTGAGCGGAAGGAAGGTCTTGACGGCCGTGCCGAGGAACTCGCGCTCGACGTCGATCTCGAACACGACGCGGCTGTACACGTCGCCAAACGGGTAGGGCTCGTCCTCGACGCCAAACCGGGTCTCCTGGATGCGGTACCCGGGCACGCGCACGAACTCGTTGAGGCTGCTCTCGCCGGCGCGGTACTGAAGCTCGTGGGCTTGGAGCACGGCGTCCTCGAAGACGAGGATGAGCCTCTGGCGGTCGAAGGGGTATTGCCGGAAATCGGGGTCCGTGTAGAGGTTCGCCTGGATGCGGAACCAGACCTCGCGGATCCCGTCCTCGCGCGTCTCGTCGAGGATGCGCTCGCGGCTCGTCGGACGCCCGTTGATGAGCTCGAAGCGCTCGGGCGTGAAGTTCGCCGGGGCCTCCGCGGGCGACCAGCGGAACCAGAGGTAGAAATCCATGACGTAGGTTCCGCGCGTCGCGTCGAAGTTGCCGAAGTTGATGACGTGGACGTTCGCCTCGACGTCCGCGGCCTGCGCGTTTGCCGGGGCGGCCACGAGCAAGGCCAAGGCCAACCCCGCCAGCAACCCCACGAGCGTCCGGACCCTCATCGCGATCGGGCAAAGGCAAGTTCCTCTCTTCAAGCGCACGGTCCGCGCGCCGGCGTTCCGGAAGCGGCAGCGTTTAAGCGCCCAAGCCGGAATGCCCCTGCATGCCCTTTGCGGCCGGCGACCCCGTCCTCCTCCTCGAGCGCACCGAGGAAGGCGACGTGCGCAAGCATCTCCTGCGCGCCGGCGACAAGGTCGAGCGCTACCGAGGCCTTGGCGTCTTCGACCCGGGCAAGCTCGTGGGCCTTGCGCCGGGGGATCGCCTTCGGATCGGAAGCAAGGACCTCGTCCTCCTCACGCCCACGACGGCCGATCTCTTGGAGACGCTCGAGCGCCGCGCCCAGATCGTGCTTGCCAAGGAGGCGGGGCCGATCCTGCTCCACGCCGGCATCGTTCCCGGTGCGCGCGTGGTCGAGGCCGGCATCGGGTCGGGCGCGCTTACGATCGTCCTTGCGGCCGCCGTCGGAGCGCGGGGCCGCGTGGTGACCTACGAACTGCGGGAGGACTTCGCGCAGGTGGGGCGCGCAAACGTGGACCGCGCCGGACTAGGCGATCGTCTCGAGGTGCGGATCGGGGACGTGCGGCGCGGCATTGCGGAGCGGGAGGCCGACGCCGTCGTTCTGGACATCCCCGACCCGTGGGAAGCCGTCGCGGCGGCCAAGGAGGCTCTCCGCCGGGGCGGGGCGCTTGCGTGCTACTCGCCGCTTGTCTCGCAGATGGAGCAGACCGTCCGCGCGTTGGAGGCCGCCGGATTCGTCGACGTGCGCACGATCGAAACCCTGCAGCGCGAGTGGGTCGTGGGCGAGCGGGGTTCGCGGCCCAGCTTCGACATGCTCGGCCACACGGGATTCCTCACCTTCGGCCGGAAAGCGTAGGCGGCCCGCGGCCGCGATTCAACCCCCGGCCGTCCCAAGCCTGAAATACCCCGGTCATCCGACCCCTTTCGGGGGCTGACCGGGGTGACGCCGTGCGCGCCCTAGCGCTGGGAGCAGCGCTCCTGCTGACGGGAACCTTGCTGCATCTTGCCAATCCGCCGGCCCATCCGCCGGCTCCGGACGTTCAGGCTTCGGAGGTTCGCCTGCGGATGACGGCCTCCGACGGCCTTGCCGTGCGCCTGGAGGGCCTGCCGGACGCGCCGACGGAGAGCCTTACGCCCGAATGGATGCGCCTTTTGCCCGACGGCCGTTTCCAAGCTCGAAACGTCGGCGCGACGGCCGTCAAGGTCGAGGTGCACGTGACGGGCGAGGGCGCCGGCGTGCTGGCGTGCATCTCGAGCACGGCCAGCCCGTCGGTGAGCTGCTTTTCACGCCGCAGCGGCCCGCTCCGTCTGGCCCCCGGCGAATCCGCCTTCGTGCACCTTGGGACCCCCGCCGCGGGTCGCTCGTTCGTGGACGTGCTCGTCGCTCCCGCTTGATCGGATCGGCCACCCCACCGGAAGTCCCACGCGAACCTTGATTACGGGCCACCCCTCCTTCCGCCTCGAACCCGGATGCCCGATCCCCGACCGACGTTCGTCCCCGACACCTCCGTCGTGGTGGACGGCCGCATCACGCGCATGATCCAGGCCGCCGAGCTGCGGCAGTGCACGATCCTCGTGCACGAGGCCGTCGTGGCCGAGCTCGAGTTCCAGGCGAACCAAGGTCGCGACACGGGCTTCACGGGGCTCAAGGAGCTGGAGAAGCTCCAGTCGCTCAAGGGCGCCGCGGGGATCGAGGTCCGCTACGTTGGCGACCGTCCCGGCCTCTCCGAGGTGCAGCTTGCCGGCGGCGGCGAGATCGACGCCATGATCCGCGACGCCGCGCGGGCCCACGGCGGCACCCTCCTCACAAGCGACGCGGTGCAAAGCCACGTGGCGCGCGCGCTTGGCATCCCCGTCACGTACATCCGGCCCATCGTCGAGCGCGAGCAGAGCGTGAAGGAGCTCTCGGAGCTTGAGCTGCTCAAGTACTTCGACGACACCACCATGAGCGTGCACCTCAAGCAGCGGTGCGCCCCCTACGCCAAGAAGGGCAAGCCCGGCGCGTTTGCGCTCACGAAGCTGGACGACCGCCTGCTCGACGAGCGAACGCTCAACCGCGTGGCGCGCGAGTGCATCGAGTGGGCCCGTCGCGACGCCGACAGCTTCGTCGAGATCGAGCGCCACGGCGCGACCGTCGTGCAGGTGGGCCCGCTGCGCGTCGCCATCGCGCGCCCGCCGTTCTCCGACGGCCTCGAGATCACCGCGGTGCGCCCCATCGCGAAGCTCACGATCGAGGAGTACGAGCTCTCGGACGAGCTCCTCTCGCGCCTCTCCGACTACCGGCGGGGCGTCTTCATCTCCGGCCCGCCGGGCTCGGGCAAGTCCACGCTTGCGCAGGCGGTGGCCGAGTACCTTCGCGCGGAGTTCAACGCGATCGTGAAGACCCTCGAGAGCCCGCGGGACCTCCAGGTCTCCGACGAGATCACCCAGTACGCCCCGTTGGAGGGCGACATGGAGCTCTCCAGCGACGTGCTGTTGCTCGTGCGCCCGGATTTCGTCGTGTACGACGAGGTCCGGAAGACGCGCGACTTCGAGATCTTCGGCGACATGCGCCTGGCCGGCGTGGGCCTCATCGGGGTGACGCACGCCAACCGCGCCATCGACGCCGTGCAGCGGCTCATCGGGCGCGTCGAGCTTGGCATGATCCCGCAGGTCGTGGACACGGTCGTGCACCTCGAGGGCGGCCGCGTGAAGGAAGTGCTCGAGCTTGCCTTCACGGTGAAGGTGCCCGCGGGAATGCAAGAGGCCGACCTTGCGCGACCGGTCATCGAGGTGCGTGATTTCCTCCGCAAGCGCGTCACGCACGAGATCTACACGTACGGCGAGCAGGTCGTCGTGATGCCCGTCAAGGCCGGCGCCGGCCGCGAGCGCGCAAGCGCGAAGGACCGGCTCGCGGAGGAGTCGCTCCTTCGCTACTTCCGCCACCACGTCGAAGGCGACGTGCAGGTGGACATGACCGACGATCGCGCCACGGTCTATGTGGAGGAGTGGGAGATCCCTCGCGTGATCGGCCGGCAGGGCCGGAACGTCCAGCGAATCGAGCAGGAGCTTGGCGTCAAGGTGGACGTGAAGCCCATGGCCGGCCGCGTCGACAAGGGGCGGCGCTCGGCCGAAACGACGAAGCGGTACGCGGAGCTCACGCCCGAGCTTCGCAAGACAAAGACGAGCCTCGTGCTCGTGCTCGAGCCCGCCTACGCCGGCCAGAGCGTCGACGTCTGCGTCGACGGCGAGGTGCTGTTCCAGGCCACGATCGGCCGCAAGGGGGAGATCAAGGTGTCGCGCGAGTCCGATCTGGGTCGGGACGTGACCGAGGCCCTTCGGGAAGGCCGCAAGGTCACCTGCCGGGTCTAGGCCGCTTCCGTTTTCGCTTTGTAATAGGAGCGCCTACGACCTTTCGTGCGACCCTTCGGCGCGCTTCCCTTGGCGCTCCTTCTCCTGCCGATCCTCGCCTCGGGCGCGCCGGCCGACCCCGTGCCAAGGGCCGCCGAGCGGGACCCCCATGCGCCCATCGCCATCACCTCCGACGCCCTCCTGCTGCTGCCCGACGTCCTCGTCGGAAACGGCGTTCGGCGCGGGTCCGGAACGGCCTCTGACCCCTATGTCATCGAAGGCTGGGACATCGACGCCTCCTCGCAGGACGGCATCCTCCTCTCGGGCGTCACGCGCCACGTGGTGATCCGGAACAACCGCATCGCCAACGGCCTCGAGTCCGCCGGCCGCTACGTGTACAGCGGCATCGTCGTCCAAAACTCCGGCAACGTGACGATCGAGGGCAACGACATCGAGAACTGCTACGACGGCATCTTCCTGCGCGAGCGCGTGCGCGCGCGCGTCGAGGGCAACCGCGTCGACACCGTCCGCAACGCGGGCATCGAGAGCTGGGCCTCGGAGGCGACCCTCCTTGGCAACGACATCCGGCGAAGCGACCGGGCGGGCGTCGCGTGGGCCGCCGAGCCGACCTCGCCGCTTTCCGCCTCCGTCCGCGGGAACGTCCTCGCGGACGTGGAGGTCGGGATCCACGTGCGCGGAGGGCGCGACCACGTCGTGGAGGGGAACCGCGTCTCCCGCGCCGTCGCACAGGCCCTCCTCGTCGAGACGGCCCAGGGGACCTCGCTTCTGGGATCGAACCTGGCCGACGGCAGCGCCACGGGCGTCGAGGTGAGCGCCGCGCGCGCCGACGTGCGCGACAACGTTCTCGCGCGCAACGCCCTGGGCCTTCTGGCCGACGGCGGCGTGCGGGCGAGCGGGAACGCCATCCACGACAACGCGCGCGGGGTCGTCGTGCTGGCCGGCGAGCCGGAACTCACGGGAAACGACCTTTTCGACAACCGGGCGGCCGGCCTTGTGGCAACGCCGGGCACGCTTGCGGCCGGCAACTGGTGGGGCTCGCGGGACGGCCCCTCCGGAATGGGGCCCGGGCGCGGGGATCGGGTGGAAGGCGGGGTGTTTGCGCCCTTTGCCGCCTCGCCGTGGACCGTGGCCGGCCGAAACCGCGGCGAGGGCGCGTCGTTGGGATACGGGGGGCCCCCGCCAGGCGACGAAGCGGAGGGCGACGCGTGGCTGGGCGCCGTGCTGCTGGCGGGGGGCTTGGCAGTCGTCGTCGCCGGCGTGTGGCGGGCCCGACGCAGACGCGGCGGGGACGGAAGCTAGCCGAAGGTGGACTCCCGGATCTCCACGCTTGTCGCGTAGAAGCGCACCGAGCCTTGGCCGTGGGTGCCGCCGAGCACGGTCCAGGTGCCCGGCGTGGGCGGAAGCTCGCGGCCGTCGTTGCGCGCGCCCGTTCCGATCACGCCGTCGCTGTAGGCGACGTTGCCGGCGGGGTCGATGAGCGTCACCCCGTTGGCGCCCGTGCCCTCGAACACGCCCCAGACGAACAGGGTGGCCGCTCCTTGGGGCACCTGGAAGCTCGACCGCTGGGCCGGCCCGGACCATTCGAGCGCCAGGACCTCCTCGCCGCGCCCGTAGTAGACGGGCCCCTGGTACTCCGAGCCAAACGCGCGCACCGTGCGCGTGTAAACGACGTTTCCGTCGGGATCCGAAATGGCAAGCTCGCGGTGGAACCGCACGGACGGCGTGTAGTCGTAGGTGGATCTCCAGCCGCTCGGGAACGTGACCGTGATCACAAAGCCGGGCTCGGAACCCGCCGGACCGCGGACGTCCGTGGCGCGCGCCAGGGCCTGGCCGGCGACGCCGCTTGGCGACAGGACGGTCCAGGTCTTGTTGTCCTCGAGGGGAAACTCGTAGAAGGGGACGAGGCGCCCTTGCACGATGGGGCCAAGGGTGCGCTTGTCGATGGCTCCCAGGAGCCAGTTGTCGCCGATCGCGTCCCACTTGGCCGCTTCCCGATCCGTTGCGGCCGTCGTGTACGCTGCTCCGGCCGCCGAGACGACGACGAACTTCGTCGTCTGGGACCAGCCTTGACCCTCCTCCTGGATCTCCCACCAGTCGCCCGTGTCCCACGTGGGCGCGTCGTTTTGCGCGCCCACCAAGGAGCCCTGCGGCGCTTGCTTGGGGACAACGCCCGCGAGCGCCGAGGGTTCCACGCGCTCCTCCAGCGTGAAGCGGTCGTCGGCGGCAAGGCAGCCGGAGAGCGCCGCGGCCATCGCGATCGCCCCCAACGCAAGCCGCGGAGCCCCCATGGTCGCCTCGGAGGCCAGTGCGCCCGGGGGGTTAAAAGTCTTGCTGCGGCGCGTTCGTCGCGGGGGGATCCTGTCGGCGGTCGACAAGGAACCACGCGAGCCGCCCGACGACCTCCGTGGGCTCAAGCGTCGAGACCTCCGGCGCGCCGCCGGGCGAGACAAACGCGAGCGCCTCGGATCGGCCGCGCCCCGGGTAGCCGTCGTGCATCCATCGCCCGCGCCGATTGGTTTCGAGCGCGTTGAGCGGCAGGCACAACTTCTCAAGCGACGTGCGACGGATCGGCGGCCGCCGCACCGTCCTTGCCCATGCGTGCGGCCGCCACTCGGCCCGGTAGGCGTATCCGCCCTCCTTCCGCACGACCAAGAGCACGAGGTCACCGCGTGCCTTGGCGAAAAGGACGGCCGGGTGCGGCTCGTCGTCGGACTCCACGACGCCAAGCCGCGCGGGAGCAAGCTCCGTGACCGAAAGCGGCGCGTCCAAGCTTCGAGACCACCACGCGTGCTCGTCGCCCCAAAGCTCGCGCCACGCGTCCGGTCCGCGCAGCATGGAGGCGACGTTCGAGAGCGCGAACTCGTAGGCGCGCTCCTCGGCCTGCGGCAGCGCAAGGCCCGCGATCGAGGCGGAAAGCGGCGAGGCTCGATGGTCGAGGATGCCGGCAAGCGCGGCCGAGACCTGCAGCGCCTCCTCGGATCCCACCTCGGCGTAGTCGCCGCATTCGGCCGCCGCGACAAGGAGTTCCCGATGATGGCGCGCGGCCTCGGGCTCGAGGAGGGCCCAGGCGGAGAGCACGCCGTCGGCGTCGTAATGGTCGTTCGTGACGAAGGAAAAAGGCCCGGGCGGCGACGGGTCTTCGAGGAACCGAAGCGCGCACTCGACGCCGGTGTCGGCGGCGTACCGCTCCGGCGTACGGCTTTCGGGATGGTGGCCCAGGCACAACGCGGCCGGCGCCGAGCCGTCCACGCACACCGTGCGCTCCACCGGCGGGGCCCGGGATGCATGGACGAACCGAAGTGCCACGGCTCGAGCAGCGCGCGCCCGGCTTATCGCCCTTCGCCTGCGGGAAGCAGGCCGCCAAGCGCAAGCGACGATTCGAGAAGGTAGGCCTCGGGCCGCTTCAGCGGAGGTTCCGTTCCCCATCGGGGGTGGCGGTCGGACGCGAGGCGTACGAAGGCGGCCGGAAGGCCGCCGAGGTCGTCGGTCGCAAACGGTTGCGCCGTCCCATAGGCGACGCTTACGTTTGCGATCGTGGTCCATCGCGAGCCGTCCTCGCTCGCCTCCACGAGGAGGTGTCCCCCAAGCTTCTCGGGCGGCAATTGGCTCCGGTCGTCCGGCCGGAAGTAGGCGAGCGTCGCCACGCCGGACACGCGGTCCAGCCGGGCCAAGCCCCCCAGGGGGTACGTGTGGAAGAAGCTTGGCGCGTCCCAGCGGTTGAGGCCGCCAAACCAGCACGGATGCGAAGGAAACACGTCCTCGAGGATGTCCCGCTCGCAGGACAACCCTCGCTCGCCCGGGGCAAGGGAGGCGGGCGGGACGCGCGCGACAACGGTCACGTCGAGCTCGAAGCGCGAAGCGTCCACGTAGCCGGAGAGCCCCTCCGCCGACGAGAGCGGCTGGCGGACGCGAAGGTAGCGGAACGGCACGTCGGGCGCGGTGAAGTTCACGGCCACCTCCTGCCGGATGAGCGCCTCTGCGCTCGTCTCCGCGTACACGAGCCGGTAGGGGCCGTCGGCCACGCGCGTCCACGCGCGCCCGTCCACGCTCACCTCGACGGGAACGGGCGTGCGCACCTCGCCTCCGCCCGGCGCGGGACCCTCCGTCGGCGGCGAGAGCTGCTGCTCCACGACGAAGAAGACGGCGCCGCCCCCGTGCAACGCAAACACGGCGTCGCGTCCGACGAAGTAGTGGTGATGGCCAACGTGCGCCCAGCAGCCCTCGAGCGCGTAGGAGCTCTCCATCGCGCGAAGGTCCTCGCCATCGCACGCGATCACCAAGCGAAGGCGATCGCCCACGGCGGGCTCGTCGCCACCCCCCGTTCGCGGCTCCTCCGGCCCCGGGACTGCGGGCCCCTCACCCGGCCACGCCAGGTAAGCGACCGCCGCGGCGGCGGAGACGGCCAGGATCGCAAGGGCGAAACGGACGCGAGGCTGCACGCTCGGGTCAGGGCCGCACAAACCATGGACGTTTCGGCGGCGAGGCTTTTTTGCCAGGGCCCCGGTTCCCGCCGCGTGGGCGAGCTTCGCATCGTGCTTGGCAAGGGCGGCGCGGGCCGCACCACCGTCGCCGCCGCGCTCTGCCTCTCCGCCGCGCGCAAGGGACGCGCCGCCACGCTCGTCACGCTCTCCCCGCTTGCCCCCGGGACGGGCGTTGCAGGCGACGAGACGCTCGACCCGATCCCGTTCCGCACGCTTGCGATCGACCCGCGCGCGGAGCTCGACGCCGCCGTCGCGCGCGTGACGGGCCTTCGCCTTCTGCCGCGCCTTCTTTCCTTCCACCCCGCCTACGCGGCGCTCGCCGACGTCGCGCCCGGCGTGAAGGAGGTCGCGTCCCTCGACCGCATCGTCGCGCTTTCGCGCCAGACCGACCTCGTCGTCGTGGACGCGCCCGCGACCGGCCACGGCCGAAACCTTCTCCTTGCGCCCCGCAAGGCGGCCGACCTCGTCGCCGGGCGCCTGCGCGAACGCGCGCTCGCCGTGGAGTCCGCCCTGCGCGAGCCCACGTGCCGCGCCACCGTCGTCGCCACGCCGGAGGAGATGCCCGTCCGCGAGGCGCGCGAGCTTCTCGAGCTCCTTGACGCGAACGGGTTCCACGCGGAGCGGCCCGTCCTCAACCGCTGCCTTCCGGCCGTGACGCAAGACGAGGAGGAGGGCGATCGCCTGGCCGCGCTTGCAAACGCGGCGGGTCCCGCCGAGCCCTGGGCGAAGGCGGCCCGATGGATCGACCGCGCGCACCGCGAGGGCGAAGTCGCCGCCGCCGATCTTCCGTCGCCCCGCCGCGTGCCGTGGATCCCTTCCCCCGCGGGACGCCTTGCGCGCGTCGCCGACGCGATGGAGGCGCCATGACCGTCGAACGGGCGCTCGCGGACCGCCGGCTCGTCGTCGTGCTTGGTCCCGGCGGCGTGGGCAAGACCACCGCGTCGGCGCTCTTGGCCCTGCGCCTCGCGCGCCGCCGGCGGACGCTCGTCTTCACGGCCGACCCCGCGCGGCGCCTCGCCGACGCGCTCGGCGTGCCGCTTGCGCGAACGCCCGTCCGCGTGCGCGAGAACCTGCATGCGTGCATGCTCGATCCCAAGGCCTCCCTGGACGCGCTCGTGTCCACGTACGCGCGGCCGCGCGAGCGCGACGCGATCTTCGCAAGCCCGCTTTACGCGCACCTCTCCGACGCGTTTGCCGGAAGCGAGGACTTCGTCGCGATGGGCGACCTGTACGAACACGTCGAATCCGGCGACTTCGAAACGATCGTCGTGGACACGCCGCCTTCGCGCCACGCGGTCGACTTCCTCGACGTTCCCTCCCGCCTCCTGCGTGTCTTCGAGACCGGCGCCGTACGGTGGGTCCTGCGCCCCGGCGGGTTCCTCGCGGGTGGCGCGGCAAGCCTCCTTGCAACCGCCACGAGCGGCGAGTACGCGCGCGACCTCGCCGGCTTCTTTGCGGCCTTTGGCCGCATGTTCGAGGAGCTGGAGGCCCGCGCGCGCCGCATGCAGACGCTCCTTGGCGACCCCGCGAGCACCGCGACCATCCTCGTCGCCGCGCCCGAGGCCGCGGCCGTGCGCTCGGCCGCCGCGCTCGCGACGCGCCTTGCGGAGCGCGGCGCTCCCCCGGCCGCCGTCATCGTGAACCGCGTCCTGCCGCCCATCGACCTTCCCGGCCCGAGCGTCCCGGCGGGGTTTGGCGATCTTGCCCCGCGCGTCGAGCGCGCGGCGCGGCTCTATGAGGCGCTCCGTGCGGAGGAGGCGCCGCACGCGGCGGCCGCCCTCGCGTTGGCCCCCGCGGGCGCGCGCGTCGCCGCACGGGCCGGAGGCCTTCGCACGCTTGCGCGGTTGGAAGAGGCGGCGCGCGAGCTGTAGCGCGATGCATACGCATGTATACGTATGTATACATCAGGCGTCGCGGCGCGCGACGCTCTCGCAAAGCGCGAGGAGCTCGCGCTTGTACGGCGAGTCGGGCACGTGCGCGACGGCGGCTGCGGCCTGGCCCGCGTACGCGTCGACGATGCGCTCGGCCTCGCCCAAGCTTCCCGAGGCGAGGATCGTGTCGATGAGCTCGCGCACGTCCTCCTCGCTCTTGACGGCCTTCTCGACGAGCACGCGGAAGCGCTGGTTGCCGGCGCGGATCGTAAGCAGGCTTGGAAGCGTCGGCACGCCGCCGCGGAGGTCGACGCCGCGGGGCTTGCCGGTCGCGTTGCCGCGCACGTCGAGGAGGTCGTCGCTCATCTGGAAGGCGATCCCAAGCGCGCGGCCGAAGCGGGCAAAGGCGTCCGTGGTGGCCGCGTCGGCGCCGGCGAGATAGGCGCCGATCTGGCAGGCTTTCTCGATGGGCGCGGCCGTCTTCTTGGCGACGATCTCGACGTAGCGGTCAAGGCCGATCGAGAGGTCGCGCAGGTGGCGGTGCTCGAGGAGCTCACCCTCGGCAAGCCACGTGGAGGCGCCGGCCGTAAGCTCGATGATGCGAGCGTCGAGCACGGAGCCGGAGAGCTCGAAGCCCTTCACGAAGAGGAAGTCGCCGGCGAGGATGGCCCGCTCGAGGCCGTATTCCCGGTGCGTGGCGGGGACGCCGCGCCGCCGGTCGCCGCCGTCGATGATGTCGTCGTGGATGAGGGTGGCCGTGTGGACGAGCTCGATGCCCGCGGCCGCCAGACGGACCTTGTCCGTTAGCTCGGTGCCCCCGCAGGCGGCGTATGCGAGGAGGCCCACGCGGGGGCGCAGGCGCTTGCCGCCGGCGCGCACCATCTTCAAGGCCATCTCGGAGAGGAGGGGGTCCTCGGTCCGCGAGACGGCCTCGGCCATCGTGGCCTCGACGCGCGCCATCCACGCGTCGACGTCGACCGTCGCGGCGTGGTGCGCCCGCGCGGCCGTGGCGGGGGGTTGGGCCATCGTGGATGCGTACGGGCGGTTCGTTCAAAAAGGTTCGGAACTTACGATTGGGTGCCCGTGCGTCTCCGTCGCACGGCGAGGCCCGAGCGCGGGCTCACAGCGGCCGGTTGGTCGACGGCGGGGTGCGCGCCAGGCCGAAGTGGGCGACGAGCGAAAGCAGCCCGTGCAGGATGAGGTAGAGGCCGACGATCCACGCGATGAGGGCGGGCATGAGGATGACGGCGATGCCAAAGACGATCATGAGCACGGCCGCGATCTCGCCGGTGACGCCCATCGTGCGGAACGCCCGGTCCACGGGTTCGACCATCGGATTCACCGTGGAGCCAAACGCCGGAAAAACAAAGATTTTTCGAATGTCCCAAACGCGTTTCGAAGCGTTTATACCGGATTCTTTATCTTAAAGCGCCTAGGGGATGCACGCGTGACGTTGAAGAGCCTCATTCGCGAGGCCGTGGAGACCTCGACGGCCCCCGCGCCTCCGGTCGCCGCTTCGTCGGACGACGAGGAGCTCAAGCAGATTCTCGAGGGACTCAAGACGACGATCAAGGTGTTCGGCTGCGGAGGCGGCGGCTGCAACACGGTGAACCGCATCGCGCAGGAGCCCGACACGGGCGTCGAGATCCACGCGCTCAACACGGACGCGCAGCACCTCCTCGTCTCGCGCGCGCACCACAAGATCCTCATCGGAAAGCGCCTCACGCGGGGCCTGGGCGCCGGCAGCCTGCCGCAGGTCGGCGAGCAGGCGGCGATGGAGAGCGAGGCCGAGATCCGCAAGGCCCTCGAAGGCTCCGACCTCGTGTTCGTCACGTGCGGCCTGGGCGGCGGCACGGGCACGGGAAGCGCGCCCGTCGTGGCGCGGCTTGCCCGGGAAATGGGCATCCTCACGATCGCCGTGGCGACGCTGCCCTTCCGCGTGGAGGGCGCGATCCGCATGCAGAACGCCGAGGCCGGCCTCGCGCGCCTGCGCGACGCGGCGGACACGACGATCGTCATCCCCAACGACAAGCTCCTCGAGATCGCGCCGCGCCTTCCGCTGAACGCCGCCTTCAAGGTGGCCGACGAGGTGCTCATCCGCTCCATTCGCGGCATCACGGAGATGATCACGAAGCCCGGCCTCGTCAACCTCGACTTTGCCGACCTCAAGACCGTCATGACGCGCGGGGGCGTGGCCATGATCGGGCTTGGCGAGTCCGACTCCGAGAACCGCGCCAAGGAGGCCGTGCGCGAGGCGCTCGAGAGCCCGCTTCTGGACGTGGACGTCTCCACGGCCACGGGCGTTCTCGTGGACGTCGTGGGCGGCCCGGACATGACGATCTCCGAAGCCGAGTCCTGCGTGCAGGAGATCCATCAGCGCGTCAACCACGACGCTCGCATCATCTGGGGGACCTCCGTGCAGCCGGAGCTTGAGCGCACGATCCGATGCATGGTCGTGCTCACGGGCGTGCGCAGCCGCCAGATCCTGGGTCCAAGCGAGGACCGCAAGCGGCAGGTGCGCGCGGAGTCGGGCATCGACTTCGTCCTCTGACCTTCACAAGGGATGCACAGGAACGAAAAGGAGGGATAGCGAACGCTCGACCACGATCGAATCGGGCACTGGGTGATGTGCCCGGACCACGCCAGCCGACCAAACGCCGTCATCCGGGGCCACCGCTTCCACGTGGCCCTGCCGCACGGACCCGCCTGGAACTGAGGGACGCCGATGATCAAGGCCAAGCGATTTCCCAAGCGCGCGCCGCCCTCGGATCGCGCCGCCACCGGCGAGATCCACACCTGGACGCTCGAGCCGGCCAAGGCGAAGATCAAGCGCAGCAACTGACCTCCACCCCCGCGCCGCCGCATCGGCGCGCAACAAGGCTTAAAAGGCGGGGGGACGACTGTCGCGCCATGCGGGCAAGCGGAGGCTTCGTCGCCATCGCCCTTTCCACGGTCGCCCTCGCCGGGTGCCTTGGGCCCACCGAGACGGTGGACCCCCTCACCATCCCGTCGCTTCCGGTCGCCCTCCAGAACCCCGCGCTCCAATGCATCCAGACCCTCTGCAACTTTCTCGCCACGGTCGACCCCGTCACGCGCCAGGCCAACGAGCTCTCCATCGCCGTGAACCCCACAGACCCACGCAACATCGTGGCCACGGGGAAGGACTACACGCCCGAGTACGCGGGCGACTGCGTGTGGGACGGCTTGTACGTCACGAAGGACGGCGGGGCCACGTGGAAGAACTCGAACCTGCCGGGAAGCCCGTGGAAGCGCCTCCGCGATCCCGCGGAGCCCGTCACCGAGTTCTCGTCCTTCTGGTGCGTCACGGATCCCGTCCTCGCCTTTGGCCCCGACGGCACGCTGTACTGGACGGTCATGCCCTACCAGTGCGACGCGGCCTCCGGAAGCAAGACCGGCCGCGGGGTCTTCCCGCAGGTGCCCGGCACGTTTTTCGGCGGGGGCCTCAACGACTGGGCCTTCACGTGCAGCGCCATGTACGTGCTCGTCTCCGAGGACGGCGGCGAAACGTGGCCCATCGTGCGCGAGGTCGCCTTCGGTCCTCTCCTCATGCACGACAAGCAGTGGATCGCGGCCTCGCCCGACGGCAAGACCGTGCTTCTCTGCTGGGACTGGAACCTCGCCTACGTCGTCCACGCCGAGATGGTCTGCTCGGTCTCCAAGGACAAGGGACGCAGCTGGAGCGATTACGCAAGCGTGAACCCGAACTACGACGGCTACTACCCCTTCATGGACTTCGACTCCGACGGGATCGCCTACATGGCCTTCCAGGACCGCTCGAGCATCTACGTCGCCCGCAGCGCCGACGGCCTCTCGTGGGAGGCGCCCACGCGCGTCGGCGCGCACAAGATGCCTCCGCCGGGCGGCGAGCACGGGCGATCCGTGCTTGCCAACAGCGAGTTCCGCGTCGCGGCCATGCCGCAGCTTGCCGTCGACCGCTCGGTCGGGCCGCACGGCGGCAACGTCTACGTCACCTGGTTCGACCACTCGTCGGGCTTTGGGCGCACCCTGTTCGCGCGATCGACCGACGGCGGGCAAACGTTCTCCGAGCCCGTCATCGTCCGCGACCTTCCCGAAGACCATCCCAGCGACCAGTTCTTCCCGGCGATCAGCGTCGGCCCCGACGGCGTCGTGGATCTCTCGTGGCACGATCGGCGCGACGACCCCGCAAATTACGTGTACGACCTGTATTACGCCTACTCTCGCGACGGCGGCCTCACGTGGAGCGCCAACCTGCGCGTGACGGAAGTCTCGTCGGACGAGCGCTTCTCGCGCCACCAGAACGGCATGGTGTTCCTCGGCGACTACCGCGCGTCGGCCTCCTCGGCGGGCGCGGCACACCTCGTGTGGACGGACACGCGAAACGGCAAGGCCGATGTGTTCGTGGCAACGGTCGAGCGCTAGAGGGTCGCAACGGACAAATACCCCCACCCGTATCCTGCCCCTCGCCCGCGAGCGTAGTATAGCTTGGTAGTACACTGCGTTGCCAACGCCGTTGCTCGGGTTCAAATCCCGACGCTCGCATGGGCCCCCGCGCAGTGGGGGCCATCGGGACGTTGGGGTTTTGACCTGAGCCCGTCGCCGTTGCTCGGGGTCTGAGCGCGCGAGCGCAAGCGAGCGCGCGAAGACGAGCGGAATCGAGCGAAGCGAGATTCCGCGAAGTCAAATCCCGACGCTCGCATCCACCTTTCCCGCTCGACGGCCACTCGCTTCGCATTGTGGCCACCTCGCGGAAAGAGCAGGTTGTCCAAAGGCGCGCGCGGCGCGGCCGCTCGCGCGCCCCTGAGGCCGCGCTCGCATGATGGCCGTCGGCAAAGCCGAGGCCGCTTCGAAGTAGATGACAGGCGCCTTCTTCGACGACCGGCCGAGCGTTTCCCGCGAGCCCGTCCCACAGCCTTCTTGAGCCCACGGCGGAAAGGCGAGTGGCAAGAGGGAGCGATCCATGGCAACGACAACCGAGCGAATGGGAACGGGACCGTACGACGCGACCATGTGGCCGGGACGCCGGCTGTCGGCGCTGGCAGGCGGCATCTTGGGCTTGGTCATGGCCGTGCTGCTGCTCGTCGGCTCGTACGCCGACGTGGCCACGCCAATGGGGACGGACTTCACCTTGGGCGGCGCCCTCGTGGGCGGGATCGGCGTCGTCCACCTCATCCTCGCGCTGCTCGTGTTCGCAAGCGTCTACCTGTTGTTCAACAACGAGCGCCTGCACGGAGGACTGCTCATCGTCTACGGCATCATCGGCGTCGTGCTCGGGTTCGGTTTCTTCCTGGGCGCGATCCTCGTGATCGTCGGCGGCGCGCTCTCCTTCGTCTCGACGCCCGCCGGAACGATGGGCCGCCGGCCGGTCACGTAAACGGGAACGCGCGTCCGCTTCGGCGGCGCGTTCACAAAGGCGCGAGACGCTCGCGCCTTCCCTTCCATTTCCGACTCCTGCTCAGTGGACGTTCACGTCGACGACGCAGCGCCCCAGGACGGCGTAGCTGCAAACCCAGCCACCGTCGGTCTCGCAGTTCGTGCTTACGGTAGCTCCTCCGCACGGGTCCGCCGCTTCGACGGGCGCCACGATCGCCACGAACGAGGCGACAAGGAGCATCATTCCAACGGCCAAGCGCATTCCACGGGACGTTTCGTTCGCCATGCTCTCCGCAAAGGGGTCGCCGACGGGGGCTATCTTCTTTCTGACCGCAGACCGAAACCGCACGAAAGCAAGCCCAGCGACGAAAGCGCCACGCGATCGATCCATCGGGGGCGCCCGACGTCCGCCCGGCGCCTTCTTGCCAAGTTGGGGGCGCGCGCGGCGGGCGCGGCTTCCCGACGTCTCAAACGGTAGTGTCGGCGGGGGGATTCGATCCCCCGGCCTTCGGATTATGAGTCCGACGCTCCACCAGGCTGAGCTACGCCGACGGGGCGGGATAGGCTCCAAGAATATGAGACCGTCGGTTCGCGAAACCCGGCGCGCCCGTCCGTCGTGCGGGCCGCTAGCGCATGACGGTCCCGCCGTCCACGACGAGCACCTGACCCGTCACGAAGCTTGCGTCGTCCGAGGCGAGGAACGCGATGGCCCGAGCGGCTTCCAAGGGCTCGCCCCAACGACGCAACGGCGCCTCCGCGGCGAGCGCCTCGCGGTCCGTTTCGGAAAGCGTGTCGTAGGTCGCGGCCGTCCGGATGTTTCCCAACGCGACAGCGTTCGCACGGACTCCCATGGGGCCGCATTCGCGTGCGACGTCGCGCATGAGCCCAAGGAGCGCGGCCTTTGCGACCGTGTACGGGGCGCCCTTGTAGCCCACGAGCGCGGGCGTGCTTGCGACGTACACGATGGCGCCGCGGCCGGCCTGGCGCAGGTGAGGGATCGCCGCGCGCGTGAGGTGCGCCGAGCCCAGAAGATCGACGCGGAAGACCTTCAAGAACCGCTCCTCTACCTCCTGCGGCGGAATCTCCAAGATCGGCGTTTCCCACAACGACGCCTCCATCGGGTAACCGGCGTTGAGCACGAGCGCATCCAGGCGTCCGCCGAAGGCCACGGCCTCCCCGACGAGCCGCCGCGCGTCGCCCACGTCCGCCACGTCGGCGCCCACGCCGCGTGCCGGCACCCCCGATTCCCGTGCGAGCCGCTGCGCGGTCGACGCGGCGTCCTCGGCGTTTCGCGAGCAGAGGACCACACGCGCGCCGCGGGACGCAAGCTCTCGGGAGATTTCCCAGCCGACGCCGCGGGTCCCGCCCGTGACGATCGCGACTTGCCCCTCGAAATCGCGCAAGCGCGCCATCGCGTCGGGCAAGCAACCCCAAACCCATAAATAGCGCCCCCAGAATTGCGCCTGCGGTTTCCCCCGCTTAGCTCAACCTGGTTAGAGCGCCTGACTGTAGATGGAGTTGGCTCTGACGCTGGTGCCGGCCTGCAGGCATCAGGAGGTTCCCGGTTCAAATCCGGGAGCGGGGACTCGCTCCCGCTTCGCGCTCGCTCGTCCCCTTTTCCTTCGCGTGTCGCTTCGCTCCACGCTCAGGGAGCGGGGACTTCGCCATCCCTTCGGGCTGGCTCGTCCCCTCCCCGCGAAGCTTCGCCGCGCTGCGCGCGGCTCCCCTTCGCGGGAGCGGGGTAGGGGTTCGGGGAAAGGGGCATTGCCCCTTTCCCCGACGTTCTCGTTGCTCACTCCAGCGGCGGCAGCAGCGCGCTCTCCACGAACGCCCGCTCGCAGCGGTACGCGCGCACCCAGTCGTCGTACTCGCAGCAGAAGCCCGCGGACGCGACGTTGCCCGCGTGGGCGGATCCGCCGATGTCGCATTGCCGTACGGTCACGTTCTCGGGGTGCACTTCGAGGGGCTCGTAGCAATACAGGAACGACGGGTTGCTTGCGCTTCGCTCGCAACAGAAGCCGGCCGCCGCAAGGTCGCCCGCCGTCGCGATGCCGCCGACGGCGCAGGTCTTCACGCTCACCGGGCCAACGCCCAGGCCCATCGCCGGGCCCGCAAGGGCCAGGGACGCCAGGGAGAGGGCCGCCAACAGGATCTTGGTCTGCATGGTGGGTCTCACCGGCTCCGGCGAGCAAGACGCCTGGACATAAGCAAAGTGCGCGGGTTCTTGGAGATCGAGATCCGAACGATTGTGACACGTTGCAACCCTGCACGTGGGCACTTGAGCTCGAAAGTTGCGGTCTTGCGACCCTGCAGGTCCCTGAACGCGGCGTCGAGCCTGCGCGCACGCCCGCGCGGATCGCTCTTGAGCGACTCTCGCACCCATGCGCGGGTTCCCTTGCGCTTTGCTTTCGGACGCGAGGTCCGAAATCGGGCTCCTGCCAGGCCGGGCGTCGGGTTTCAGCGCTTTTTTGGTGTTGAAATCACAATTACCGATTTGCATTGCGAAATAGATGTCAATGCATCTGTGTTATAAGGCCGCTTGCGTTGTAAGGCTGCCGATCGAAGAAACCGATCGCTTCCTGTGATCAACATGACACAACCAACGACGACGAAAGAGTTCATCATGGTGCTTGAAAACAAGCCCGGAACGCTCGCGGAGATCGGAACCGCGCTTGGCAAGGCAAACGTGCACATCACGGGCTTTGAGATGCAAACGCAGCAGGACTTCGGAACGCTCCGGTTTGCCACGAACGAGCCCGCGAAGACCGAGCAGTGGCTCAAGAGCACGCGCCACGCGTACCGCGTGCGCGAGCTCGTGAC
>DATLFM010000083.1 GCA_035541015.1 Candidatus Thermoplasmatota archaeon | reverse complement strand
GACCTGGAAGGTGGCCCGAAGCGCATGTTCGCGCAGGGCGCGCTTGGCCGCGACGGCGTGCGACCGCGGGAGACTCAGCATGACCTCGTGAGCGTCGAAGGGGATCTTCGCCGCGTCGAGCGCGTCGAGCACGCGGGGACGGTCGGGCCAATCCTCCCACACTTCCGCGCTTCCCTCGTACCACCGCACGGCCCCGTTCTCGGCCACGACCGCGTCGATCGTGGGCAGCGTGCGGCGGACAAAGTGCAGGGGCCGGCCGGTGACGGCGATGACTCGGATGCCCTCGTCGCGCGCCTGGCCCAGCGCCGCCAGGGCGTGGGCGTCCGGGCGGAGGTGCTCGTCGGTGAGCGTCCGGTCGTAGTCGCACGCGATGGCGCGCCACCGGGTCATCGCCGAACCTCCCGGGCGGAGGCCTGCGGGCGATCGAGCGCTTCCAGGAGCACGGCGCTCTCGATGAGGCCGATGTGGGGCAGCGCCTGCGGGTAGTTGCCCAGAAGCTCGCCCGTGGCCGGATGCATCTCCTCGCTGAACAGTCCGTACGGGCTCGCGCGCGCGAGCATGCGCTCAAAGAGCGTCCGGGCCTCCTCGAGGCGCCCTTGCAGCGCGAGGTTGTTCACGAGCCAGAACGTGCAGTACGCAAAGGCCCCCTCGCCGCCGGGAAGGCCGTCGTCCACGTCGAGGTACCGAAGCAGCAAGCCCGCGTCCGTCTCGAGGTCGCGGCGGATGCGTTCGACCGTCGCCACCATGCGCGGGTCGTCGGCCGGAAGGAAGCCCACCAGGGGAAGAAGGAGCAGGGAAGCGTCAAGGTGCGGGAAGTCGAAGGCCATCTGGAACGAGCCCAGTTCCTCGCTCCAGCCGCGCGACAGGACCGCCTCTCGGACGGCCTCGCGCTCGCGCGTCCAACGCTCGCGGTCGCCGGGAAGATCAAGCGCAAGGGCGCGATCGAGGGCTACCCACGCCATGACCTTGGAGAGGACGTAGTGGCGCTCGGGCGAACGCGGCTCCCAGATGCCGCTGTCGGGCTCGCGCCAGACGCGCGCCACGTGGTCGACGAAGTCGGCCAGGCCGGCCAGAAGCTCCGGCGGCAGCGGCTCACCCTCCTCCTGCCGGCGGGCCACCGCGTTTAGCACTTCCCCGTAAACGTCGAGCTGGTGCTGCGAGCAGGCCGCGTTGCCCACGCGGACGGGCGCCGAGCGGCGGTAGCCCTCGAAATGCGCAAGCTCGCGCTCGGGCATGTCCTCCGCTCCGTCCACGCTGTAGATCGAGCGAAGGACCGGGCGCGTTCGCGCCGCGGCCGTGAGGAGCCATCGAACGTAATTCTCCACGTACTTCGGGTGGCCCGTGCGCAGCAGCGCGTCCACGGCGAAGGCGCCGTCGCGGGGCCACGAGAAACGATAGTCCCAGTTGCGCACGCCGCCCACGCTCTCGGGAAGCGAGGTCGTGGGCGCCGCGACGATGGCCCCCGTGGGCTCGTAGTAGAGCAGGCGCAAGGCAAGCGCGCTTCGGCGCACGGCCTCGCGGTACGGCCCGCGATAGGTGGTGCGCGCGTCCCAGGCGCGCCACGCCTGGCGCGTGGAGTCCAGCAGCGCGTCGACGGCTTCCGGCTCCACGGCGGGCGAGTCCGGCCGCGCCGCGTGCGTGACGACGAAGGCCAGCCGGTCGCCGGCGGAGAGCTCGATCTGCGCCCGCGCCGCCGCATCGTCGACGGAAAGCGGCGCGCGCGTGCGCAGCAGGAGCGCCCCGCCGGGCCACGTGACGTCCACGCCGTCGTCGCGCGGGGCGAGCACGGCGGCCGCCTCGCCGTACTCGGGGCGCGGCTCGAAATGGACGTCGATGGGGACCCGACCCTCCAACCCTTCCAGCAGCCGGAGGAGGACGGAGCCGGGCGCGTCGGCGGGCGCCGGCCAGGCGAGCGCGTCGGCGAGGCTCGCCTCGCCGTCCCCCACCCGGAAGCGGTGCCTCAGGACGTTCGTTCCGTCCTCGTACTCCATGCGAACCGCCGCCCGCTCGGGCGGCGAGATCGAGAACCGGCCGCCAAGCTCGGAATCGAGCAAACGGGCGAAGACGGATCCGGCGTCAAAGCGCGGGACGCACCACCAATCGAGGCTGCCGCCGGGCGCCACGAGCGCGGCCGTCCGCGCGTCGCCAAGGAGGCCGTACTCCGAGATGGCGCGGTAGCGCTGCACGCCCATTCCTTACGAGCGGATTCCCTTAAACGGTTGGGTTGTCACCCCAAGACGACGCCCGCCGCGACGTTCATGACGCAAGGAGGCGTAGGGTCCCGCATGCCCGCCTCCGCCGGCCGCGTCGCCGTGTACCACGCCACCTCGCCGGGCTGCCACTGGTCGTGGGGCTACGAGGCGCTGTTCAATCGCCTCGAGCTCGTGTACGGCGACCAGATCGACGTGCACGTCCGCATCGGGTGTCCGTACGAGGACTTCGCGGAATGGGAGAAGCACTACGGCATGAGCTTCGACGAGATGAAGGAGTGGCTGCGCGGCGAGATCGCGGAGCGCACGGGCGTTCCCCTCTTCACGGACCTGCGGCGCGAGACGATTCCGGACACGATGCTCCCGCCCTCGATGGCCGCCTTCCACGCGCTCCGCCTGGACGCGCGGCGCGGCCGCCGGTTCGCACGCGCGCTCCTTCGCATGTACACGGTCGAGGGCCGCGACATCGCGCAGGAGGACGCCGTCCACGCGGCCGCGGCGGAGGCGGGCATGGAGGCTCCGGCGATCCTCGCGGCCTTCTCCGACGGCGAGAAGCTCCGCCACGACTTCGAGCATCAGGGCGAAGGCTTCCCCCACGCGCCCATCGGCTTCTACAACGTGGCCGTCTCCGATGGCGGCCAACGGCTCGTCCTTCTCGATTACGCCTTCGAGCCCACCGTCGTCGAGGACGCGATCGACTGGCTTGCCGGCGGCGCGCTGCGGAAGCGCGCGCCCACCGACGTCGAAGCCTACCTTCGCGAGCACGGGCCGGCGCCCCGCGTCGAGATCGAACGCGTGTTCGCCTGGTCGGCCAAGGACGCCGAGGTACGGCTCGCGGCGTTGGAGAGCGCAGGCTCGGTGCGCCGCCGCACGCTTGCAGGGGCGCCGCATTGGGAGTCCGTCCAAGGCGCTTGGCGTTAGGTGCGCGCGGCGATAGTTTCGGCGCGCTTGCCGCGAGGCTGAGGCGCTCGGGAAGCTTGCATGGACATCCGATGACCTGCCCCGACTGCGCCTGGACGCTCGTCCTCCAGCAAACCTGCCGATGGTGCCCAAGCTGCGGATACAGCGGATGCTGACGGGCCGCAGCCGCACAATCGCCCGGAAGGTCGGACGAGTTCTGTCGGATACTATAAATAGGGGTACGTTGTGGAGAAATGCGGGCACGCCCGCTCCGAAAGGAGTGGGCGGCGCTCATAGGAGAAACGAACGTATGGGTGAATATCGTGGTGGCGGCGGCGGTTTCCGCGGCGGCCCACGTGGACCCCCCCGTGAGATGCATGACGCGGTCTGCTCAGACTGCGGCAAGCAGACTCAAGTGCCGTTTAGGCCGACCGAGGGGCGCCCCGTGTACTGCCGAGACTGCTACCAGAACCACCGGCCCCCCAGGTAGATCCAACGGGTCCGTAAGTAGCGCACGAATTCGAACAAGCAGATGGGGTCGATTGGCCGGCGGATTTCCGCCAGAGAGTCACCCAATCCGTCTTTCTTCTTTCCACGTTTTCCGAACAGTGGCCACCATGACCAAGGCGTACGACGCGGGCGACCCGTTCTGCCTCCACACGGGCAAGCTTCGGACGCTTTGCCGCTGCGACGCGTGCACGGCGGCGCGCGCCCGCTCGGGCATGCGCGGCCGCCCGCCTCCGGGACGCGAGCACGCGGAGTCCGTCGGACGCCGCTTCGCCGTGCGATGGATTCCGGGCGAGGGGCTGCGCGTGCCGCCGGGGCGACGGAGCCTGTTCCCGGCGCGCGGGCAGCGCGTCGTGCTGCACCTTCGCGGCGACCCGGTCGAGGTGGAATGGGACGGCGAGGTTCTCTCGTTCCCTCGCCTGCACGTCGATTTCGCCGAGGTCTGGCTCGAGGTCATCGAGCCCAAGTACAGCTTCCGCGTCGTCGAGCGATGGTGACCGATCGCCGGCGCAGGAGTTTCAAATACGCGGAGGGCGTGGACGCCTTGCCATGCGCGCGCTCGTCCGCACCGACGGCGTCACGAAGGCCTACGGCCCCCAGCTCGTGCTGGACAACGCGGCCTTGCAGGTCCTGCCGGGCGAGAAGGTGGCCCTCGTCGGACCCAACGGCAGCGGCAAGTCCACCCTCTTCAAGCTCATCGCCGGCGAGCTTTCGCCCGATCTTGGCACGATCGAAGTGCCCGACGACCTGCGCCTAGGCTACATGCCCCAGCTTGCGACCGTGCCGCCTGCCACGCCCGTGCGCGAGGTCCTGTCGGCGCCCACGCCCGAGGTCCGAAGGCTTGCGCGGGAGCTTGCCGCCATCGAGTCGCGCATGGGCGATCCCGCGTTCTGGGAGGCGCCCGAGTCCTCCGACGTGACGACCCGCTACGGCGATCTCCAGGCGCAGCTTGCCACCGCGCGGGCGGGCGCGCAACCGCTCACGTCGCCCGTCCTCTCGGATCTTGGCGTCGCGGAGGAAGATTTCGACAAGCGCTTTGGCGACCTCTCCGGGGGCGAGAAGACGAAGGTGCTTCTCGCCCGCGCGCTTGCCCAGCACGAGCAGATGGACCTCCTCCTGCTCGACGAGCCCACGAACCACCTCGACATGGAGACGATCGAATGGGTGGAGGAGCTCCTCGTCACGACCGAGGCGGCCGTCATGCTCGCGGCGCACGACCGGTACCTTCTGGACAACGTCGCCACGAAGGTCCTCGAGGTGGACCGGCGCAAGGTGCTCGAGTGGACCGGGAACTACACGGACTACCGGGAGCAGCGCGAGGCGCTTTCGCGCGCATGGGACGCCAAGCGACGTAAGGACCGCTCGGAAGTCGAGCGGCAGCTTGCCATCATCGAGGAGATCAAGCGACGCAACCGCTACGATGCGCAGGCGCAAAGCAAGGCCAGGCGGCTGGAGAAGATCCGCCGCGGCATGAGCCTCGACGACGAGGGCCCAAGCGCGCACAAGGCCTTCCGCCTGGAGTTCAAGGCGGTGAGCAAGCGGTCGATCGACGTCCTGGCCTTCGACGAGGTGGGCAAGTGGTTCCCCGGTCGGACCCTCTTTCGCGGAGCCACCTTCGAGATCCTTCGCGGCGACAAGGTCGCGCTCGTGGGCCCAAACGGCAGCGGCAAGACGACGCTCCTTCGCATGGTCGTCGGCGAGGAGAAGCCCAGCGAGGGAACGATCGTCCTTGCGCCGTCGGCCAAGGTCGCGTACTACGACCAGGAGCACGAGGGACTCGACCCGGACCGCACGCTCCTCGAAGAGGTCAAGACGGCAAAGGACAAGATGGGCGAGGCGGAGGCGCGCGGGCTGCTGGGCCGGTTCGGCTTCAAGGGCGACGACGCTTTCAAGAAGGTCGCTTCGCTCTCGGGCGGCGAGCGCGCCCGCATGGCGCTCCTGAAGTTCATCGTCTCCGAGAACAACCTCCTCGTCCTCGACGAGCCCACGAACCACCTCGACATCGAAAGCCAGGAGATCGTCCAGCAGGCCATCCAAGAGTACCCGGGAACCGTCCTTGTGGTCTCGCACAACCGAAGCTTCCTCGATGCCGTCTGCAACAAGGTGCTCCTCGTCGCGCACCACCGCGTCGGCCTGTTCTCGGGCAACTTCAGCCAGACGCGCACGCTGCAGCGGATGTCGGAGTTCGCGCAGGCCGGCAAGCCCCGCGTGTACAAGGTGCGCAAGGCCTTCAAGGACTGGGAGCGTGGCGCCCGCTACTCGGCGGGCGACGCGATCCGCGTCACGGGCGGCGAGACGCAGTCGTTCCGACGCCTCCTGCGGTGGGCGGAGGAGACGGGGCGGGTGGAAGAGGCGGCCTAGCCCTGCCGCTCGCGCTCCAGCCGCTTGTTGAGATGCTCGATGAGCCCGCCGTCCTCCACGATCCGGCGCGCGGCCTCGGGCAACGGACGCGCCGTCCAGGAATTGCCCGTCGTGACGTTGCGGATCGCGCCCGTGGACGGATCCACCTCGAGCTCGTCGCCGGTCTTCGCTTCCACGCGGGCCTCGAGCACCAGGAGCGCGCGGTTGATCGCGTTTCGGAAGAAGATGCGCGCGAAGCTCTCGGCGATCACGCACTTCACGCCCGCCTGCTGGATGGCCATGACGGCCTGCTCGCGGGAGGAGCCGCTGCCGAAGTTCCGGCCCGCCACGACGAAGGTGCTGCGGGCGGCAAGCGCCGGATGGTCCTTGCCCAGTCCCTCGAAGACGTGCTTTCCAAGCTCGTCCCACAGCGTGAGGTACTGTCCGGGCGCGATGACGTCCGTGTTCACGTCGTCGCCAAGGACAAGGCAAGGGCCGGAGAGCATGCGAGCCGCAGGCGCGCGCGGGGGATAAAACGATTTGGGGGACCGTCGCTTGCTGCCGCGTGCCCCGCTACCGCCTTCGCGCCGCCACGCTTGCCGACATTCCCCTCCTCGTGCGGCACCGCCGCGGCATGTGGAAGGAGATCGGCCACGGAACGCCGCGCGAGCTCGACGAAGCGGACCCCGTGTACGCCCGATGGGCAAGAGCGCGCCTTCGCGACCGCACGCTTGTCGGATGGATCGCGCAGGCGCCCGACGGAACGCCCGCCGCAAGCGGATGCCTCTGGGTGCAGCAGATCCAACCCTACCCCGGCGGCCCAAGCGGCAAGCGCCCGTACCTCCTCTCCATGTTCACCGAGCCCGCCCACCGCGGCAACGGCCTTGCCGCGCGCATCGTCCGCGAAGCCGTCCGCTGGACGCGCCGGCACGGCCATCCTGCAATCGCGCTCCACGCCGCGCCCATGGGAAAGCGCATCTACGAGCGGCTCGGCTTCGAGCGGACGTGGGAGATGCGCCTTCGGCTCGACAAGCCAGCGGCCGGCGCGCGAAAGCGCCGGCCATCGTCCCGCAGGGTTCACGCCCCTGCACGCGCCCGTTCGCGTCGATGACCGACGACACCGCCACGGAAGGCTATCGCGGCACGGAAGGGGGCACGCCCGACGACGTCCGCGCGCCGGGCGTCCGCAAGAGC